>CAZAHL010000018.1:0-10414 GCA_964484845.1 uncultured Chryseolinea sp.
GGATAACGATTAACGGATAACATGCCTGTTAAAAGTTCAGATCCCAACATCAACATCACCGTCAAAGGTCTCGGCAAAAGATTCAACCGCGAATGGATCTTTAAAAAACTTAATTACACATTCCACTCCTCCAATATCTATGCCATCACAGGCCCAAATGGTTCGGGAAAATCAACGCTGCTACAAGTATTATGGGGACAACTACCACCCAGCACAGGGGAATTGAAATATGCAAGTACAACGGGCGATATACCAGTCGATGAAATATTCAAACACCTCACAATTGCAACCCCTTATCTCGATCTGATCGAAGAACTTACATTATTAGAACATCTTCAATTTCATCTGAAACTTAAGCCTGGCAGGGATGGCATGAGCGAAGAGGAGATGATGGAGAAAATGAAATTGACCCACGCACGTGATAAATATATTTCAAATTTCTCGTCCGGAATGAGACAACGCGTAAGGCTAGCGTTGGCTTTTTTTACCCACGCAGACTTGATATTTTTAGACGAGCCAACCACCAATTTAGACAATGAAACCATTCAATGGTATCATCACGAATTAAACATGCTACCGAAAAGCTGTACGATTTTTATTGCGTCAAACCTGGCGAGCGAATACCCTCCAGGAGCGCAGATTGTTAACATTTTAGATTTCAAATAAGCTAAGAAATAGCATAGATCTTCCATTTTAGATAAACCTACTTCATAGTTAGTTAAACACGTGGTTTCGTCGGTAAAAAGAAACGGCTAGGCAAATGAATGAGGTTACAAGATATTCCTGCGGTAGATTAACGCCTACGGAACATCGATGACGTTTGAATCCACCATTTTTACCCTATATTCGCAATACTAAAGTTTAACCCGATGAATCTTTTAACTCGAATTTTTTCTCTTGCAATACTCATTAGCACTGGCCTTTTTTACACTGGATGTGATGGAGGAGGAGATGATGAAAAATCGCAAGAACAAATACAACTTGAAAAACTCGTATCTAATGATTGGACCTTGCTATCCGCAGAAGATCCCACGGACCGCACCGACGAGTATCCAGGTATGACATTGAATATTTCTGGAACCTTTACGAATGAAGGTGGTACTTATACCTATTCAAGCGATGCCACGAGCTGGCCTGATAAAAGTCCTTGGAAAAAGGACGATAGCTGGAAGTTCGGACCCGCGAGTGTGGGAAATAAAATCATCCGGCTTTCGGATGACCAGGAAATGACCTACACGCTGTCAAACTCGGACAAAGAATTAACCATCGAGTTCATCTATGCCAGTACTACTGGTTTCGATAACAATGGAAGAGTTGCTTCAGTCGCAGGCGATTGGAAATTTGTATTCACCAGACCATAAGTCTTATTGTCATCGTTAGGAAAGAGCCTTTACCAGGCTCTTTTTTTTTCACTATTTCAAAACCACTACCGTAATCCCATCCCCACCTCGTTCGATGTGCTCATCCTTTACAGAGACAACTTCTTTAAAACGTTTTAAGTGATCTCGCACGACTTTACGCAAAACGCCTTCTCCTTTACCGTGCAGAATTTTTAGTTCGCCCTGGGCCAGCAGAATGGCTGTATCAAGGTATTGATCAAGGATGCCTGTTACTTCATCCACCCGCTTTCCCCGGATGTCAAGGGTGTGGTTGAAGTTTGCTCTTTTCTCCAGAACATTGATGCCCAATGAGCGCAATTTCAACCCGATTTCCTTTTCGGCTCCCGCTGTTATTTTTTCGAGCTTGTCCAACTTTGTTACAGACTTTAGTAGTCCAAATTGGACCGTCACATTCTTTCCCTGAATAGAAAGTACGATACCACTTCCTTCGTGTCCGATGATGCGTACACGATCACCCTCCTTCAATTCCTGCGAAGGCCGATGCTGTTTTGGTGCAGGGTCGTCTACCTTCTGGGTAAGCGTTTCAAGGTTTTTACGGACTTTTTGCGTCTCCTTTTTTTCCGCTTTGTTTTCCTTTATATGGCGAATGGTTTTTTCAATCTCGCGATTGGTATCTTTTAAAAGCCTTGAGGCATCTTCCTTTGCTTTACTTAAAATCTCTTTCTTCTTTGTCTCCAGTTCTGTGGACAATGTCTGATACTTCGTAAGCGATTGTTTTAATTCAGTTTCCTTCCGTTCCATCGCGCTGATTTTCACGCTCAATTCCTGCCGTTCTTTCTCAAGAGACCTCACCAACGTTTCAAAGCCTGCAAGATCTTTCCCAACCAATTTTTCCGCTTCGTCAATGGTGCTATCCGGGAGGCCAATTTTTTTCGCGATTTCCAACGCAAAAGAACTGCCCGGTTTGCCGATGTCCAATACATACAATGGAAGTAAATTTTTATCATCAAAGCGCATGGCAGCATTTCGTATTCCAGAACGCTCACTGGCAAATAATTTCAGGTTGTAATAGTGGGTTGTCGCCACACCCCAAACTCGTCGTTGCAGTAACGATTCTAAAATGGATTGAGCAATCGCGCCGCCAAAATTCGGGTCAGTGCCGGAGCCTAACTCATCAAGAAGCATTAACGATTTATCGGAGGCCGATTGAATAAATACATTCATATTCCGAAGGTGACTGCTATAAGTGCTTAGGTCATTTTCAATCGACTGCTGATCGCCGATGTCTAAGAAAATATCCTGAAATATTCCTACGCGCGAACGATCCGATACCGGTATAAGTAGGCCGCACTGCACCATATATTGAAGCAACCCCACCGTTTTCAAACACACGGATTTTCCACCCGCGTTCGGCCCGGAAACAAGAAGCATCCTATCCTTCTGATTTAGTTCTATTGAAAGAGGCGTTATCTCGCGTTTCCCTTTCAAACTCAAGTAGAGTAACGGATGCCGGGCGTTATACCACATCAGTTCAGTCTGCTTTTCCAGGAGGGGCAAGTCCGCATTTATCTCAATAGAAAATTTTGCTTTTGCCCTTATAAAGTCAATTTGTGATAAAAATCGAAACGACGTTTCTAAAACTGAAAGTTGTATTCTGAATTCGTCCGTCAAAGCTTTGAGAATGCGAATAACTTCCCGTTTTTCCGCATGCTCCAAGTCGCGAATTTCATTGTTGGCATCCAACATTTCAGTGGGTTCCATGAAGACGGTTTGTCCCGTGGAAGATTCATCCAGAATGAATCCTTTAAGTTTTCGTTTGTGTTCCGCCTGAATGGGGATCACTACCCTACCATCTCGGATGGTAGGCAATGCACCCTCAGGCACCCAATTAGAACCTACAGCGTCTCTAAAAATTTGATCCGCAAGCTTTCGGACACGGTGCTGCTCATCGCGCAATTTTTTTCGAAGCCTGTATAGCTCGGGACTGGCAGAGTCTTTAACAAATGCCTTGTCATCAATCTTGGAATAAATTTGCTGTGCAAGTTGCGTTGTAATGCTTACCGGTTCGGCAAGCATGAAAAGATAGGGATACGCTTCCGCGTTTTTAGTCAAAAAAGTTCTGCACGCGACAATAGCTTCGATTCCATACGCGAGGTTTAGAAATTCATCCGATTCCAACCAATTTCCTTCCAGCGCTATTTTTTGAAGCCACTCTGCAGGATTAAAAAAATGACGGGAAGGAAATGTTTCACCTTTATCTAAAATTAATCTAAACTCCAGATTTTGTTTTAATAAGGTCTTAATAATTTCGGGATCAGTGCTAAACACGATGTCATTTACCCAATCTTGGCCAGCCGTTGAAAGACAATAGTTTTTTAGCTTGGCACGAATCTGATCAAAGCCTAATTTTACTTCAAAATTTTCCGGGTAGATCATTTTTTCTTAGGAGAATCAAAACGCTGCTCCATCAGGCTTAATGAATCGACGAGCGCAGTATAAACACGCTCCATCTCTTTAGGGCGATCCATATAATAATCGAACGATCGTTTGAAGACCGAATCTGAAACATTTATTTTTTCAAATACCTGCTCCTTAAACCTTTCGAATTCTTGTTCACTGGAATCACGCGCAAGACCGCGCTGGTTTATTTTTGCTTCCACCAGATAAATCTCCCTTAATGCCTCCACCATCTGCTGTTGCGTAAGAATCATTTTATCGCTCTTTTCTGCTTCACTACACGAAAGACATAGAAACAGTGCCATGGCAAGTAGCCCCGCGTAGTTCCCTGGATTCGACACACCTTTTACACACTTTCTCAACCTAACTCGTTTTTGGTGCGGCAAAATACTCATAATTGTTCTATTTTTGGCGGCAACTGTTAATCCCAATTGTTATCCCTTTAAAGCGATAACAATAATTCTGCCACGACCAGCGATTAACATTTAAACGGATACAGGATAAATGAGGGAGCTTTTAAAAAAGTTACGGAAATATGAGATTCAAATCCGCAAGGCTATTAATAGTCAGATGCAAGGCGACTTTCATTCTATTTTCAAAGGATCAGGTTTAGAATTTGATGATGTACGCCCCTATCAATACGGGGACGATATCCGAACCATCGACTGGAATGTTTCGGCGAAGGGGCACGGAACGTTTGTAAAAACATTTCGGGAAGAAAAAGAGCAAACGGTCTTTTTTATACTGGATGTCAGCGCATCGGAAGAAATAGGAAGTCCGGGTAGTACAAAAGTCGATATCGGCAAGGAGATCTGTGGGGTTTTAGCATTGTCAGCTTCAAAAGAATCCGGACATGTAGGCCTTATTTGTTTTTCTGACATCAAGGAAAAATATATAAAGCCCGTAAAGGGACATTCACAGGCGTATGAAATAATCAGTACGTTAGTAAAGCTCAATCCGCAGTCGTTAAAAACGAATTTAACGAAAGCCATAGCGTTCTCACTTAACGCCATTAAAAGGAGAAGCGTGGTCATTCTTATTTCTGATTTTATCGATGAAGGATATTTACACAACCTGAAAGCATTAGCACATCGGCATGATCTGGTTGTTATACACATAAGCGATAAAAGAGAAACCCGATTACCCAAATTAGGCATCATACCGGTAATTGATAAAGAGACACAACGGACTCTGTGGGTTAACACTTCATTTGGCGATTTCAGAGAAAAAATAAGCGAGCGCCTTTCTGCCCGGAGAGACGAACTTCAAAAGTTCAGTCGTAAACATCAGATAAATTTTATTTCATTAGATACGGACGAAGATTATGTTCCTAAACTTTTACGATTATTCAAAGTGAGAAACAAATCTTTGAAAACCAGTTAGGGTAATGAGGCTAAGAACAAGACAATCCATGTTGGCTTTGCTTATGTTTATGAGCTCCTTGTGCAGCCTCGTAGCACAGGATGTTACTGTTCGCAGCGGGTTTTTATTAGATAGTTTGAAAATCGGAGATCAAACCGGATTCTATTTAGCCGCTGAATACCCAAGTAGTCTGAATATCATTTTTCCGGATTCAACCTATAATTTTAGCCCATTTGAATACGAAAGGAAGCGGTACTTCCCAACACAAACAAAGCAAGGAGAAAGTTATGATAGTGTAGTCTATTATCTTTCTACCTTCGAGGTTAACCGGGTGCAAACGTTAAGCCTTCCCGTGTTTCAACTGAATCCTCAGGATTGTACCCGCTTCACCTCCCGTCCCGATACCATTCTGTTGATGGAGCTTGTTAAAAATCTACCCGACACACTGACTGCGCAGAATTTACCACTGAAGGTGAATACGATTTATGAGAACGTGACATATCTATTTAATTATCCTGTATTAATCATATCAATTGTTGTGCTTTTGGTAGGCGCCGTAATAGTTTGGTTTGTCTTCGGAAAAAAAATCATGCGACATTTTAAGTTAAAAAGAATGTTAAAGGCTCACCAAAAATTCTTGGATACGTACAGTGCACAAATGGATGTAGTTAAAACAGCATTTTCGTCCGTTACTACCGAGAACACATTGTCCCTCTGGAAAAAATATATGGAAAACCTGGAATCGAGGCCATACACCAAACTGACTACACGTGAAACAATACAGTTGGAAAATAATGATTTCCTTGGAAGGAATTTGCATGCAGTGGATGGTGCGATCTACGGACACAATACAGCAGTCATTGAATCTCTTGAAAATCTCAAACAGATTGCAGACCAGCGATTTTCTAAAAAACTAGAGGAGATAAAACATGGATAAAGATATTACACCATGGTATTCGCCTGACTGGTTAAGCATTTCAACCTTAAACTCTTTTACGTGGGAAAACAAAATCTTCCTTTATGTTTTGGGAGCAATACCCTTATTATTTTTGGTTCGATGGCTGTGGCGATATAAGTTCAATCAAAAACTTCCCGTCGCCGTTACGCAAAAAGATTTCAATGTATCACCCTTGACGCTTATACGACTGCTACCCGAATTGCTTATTATGGTTGCATTAGCGTTCATCAGCCTGGCTTTGGCGAGGCCACAAAAAACGAATGAAAAAGTAGAGCAATGGACCGAAGGAATTGATATCATGATCGCGTTGGATATTTCCCAGTCAATGCAAATTGAAGACTTCCTTCCCAATAGATTAGAGGCTGCAAAACAAGTGGCCCGGAATTTTATCAGTGGCAGAATCCAAGACAGAATTGGTCTTGTTGTATTTTCCGGAGATGCTTTTTCCTTGGCACCGCTTACGACAGACTACGATCTCTTAAAATCTTATCTGGATGAGGTGAGTTTTGAAATGATCGAAAACCGGGGAACTGCGATTGGTAGCGCACTGGCCGTAGTTACCAATAGAATGAGTGAATCTGAAACTAAATCTAAAGTTTGTATTTTGTTAAGTGATGGAGATAATACAGCCGGAAATATAGATCCAATTACTGCAGCGGAACTTGCGGAAGCGTATGGAATAAAAATTTACACCATAGTAGTTGGAAAAGAAGGTCTTGTCCCTTTTGGTAAAGATTTTTTCGGCAGACAAAATATGATTGAGAATACGATCGATGAAAGTACCATGCGGAAGATAGCTGAAATTGGTGGAGGAGAATTCTTCAGAGCAGCAGATGCCCAGGCATTAAAACAAGTATTCGCAAAGATAGATCAGTATGAAAAGGCGGAAATAAAAGAGACCCGATTTAAAGATACGTCGGATTACTATTTTATCTACCTGCAATGGGGAATCGCTTGCCTTCTTCTATGGCTGTTGTTAAAGTCAACATTTATTACGAACGTCTTGCAAGATTAACAACACACAATCCGGTTATACACTTTCCGGAAATAGAATAAACCTTCCCGCAAAAATTATCATAACAATTCCCAGAACAATGTTCAAAACTTGAATAACCTTGGGTGTAATTAAAATGCGAAGCTTATCCGCCAGTTTGGCTTTGATTATATCGGTGATAAATACAGTGGCTACAATAGAGGCAAAAAAGGTCAGCGCGTTTTTTGGTGCACCGTACCCCAGTTGCGTTGTTGCCAGGCTCACAGTCGCTAACCAAAAAAATAATACCATGGGGCTTAGGCCGTTGATAATAAACCCTTTGGCCGCCAACCTGAGTCCGCTGGCTTTCTGCAAATTTTCCGGGCGAACACGGGCGAGTTTTCGACTTTTAACAAACAAGTAATACAAACCAAAAAGCAATAAGACGATTCCCCCGGCCAAAGCCATATAATGCCTGAGATTCGTTTCTTCTAAAAACTGGATGAATCCGAAATAAGAAATCAAAATATAAACAGCATCGCTAAGTGAAACTCCAATCGCTACAAAAACGCCACTTAAAAAGCCACGTTCAATACTAGTTTGCAGCAACGTAAAAAAAACAGGCCCGATAAGACAGGCAAGAACTATTCCCGAAACAATTCCCCTAAGAGCGATTTCCATTCGTACGGTGTTGTAGGAAATTTTTCCAGTCATCGAGTTGCGCATTTTTCATAACGCGTGGAAATTTATTCTGACCACCAACTTTGCCTTTAGACTCCATCCAATCATAAAATGTTTTTATTGGAAGTACATCAACAAAAATTTCTTTTAACGCAGCACTGCGTTCCACCGCGTAGTCATCGTTAAGCAGTTTTAAATGTTCATCAATTTTCTCTTTTAACAATTTCTGATCGATCCTATCATCGGTACCAACAAACCAATGGTGGGCAAAAAGTGATTCATGAGGGATACCCGCTACTGCAAATTCCGGTATATTAATATTAAATTCATTTGAAACAAGTTCGATGGCTTTATTCATATTATCGACAGAAAGATGTTCACCGCAAAGGCTTAGAAAATGTTTCGTTCGACCGGTTATTACGATCTCACATTCCTCCAGTGATGTAAATTTAATTACATCACCGATGATATATCGCCAGGCTCCCCCGCACGTGGAAAGAAGGATTGCATACTCCTTTCCTTCTTCTACCTCATCGATTAATAAAGCGTCTGCGTCGGGGTTTATTTCCCCATTGGCATTAAAGTTTTTTTCCTCAAATGGTACAAACTCGTAAAAAATTCCGTTGTTCAAAACCAGGCGCATAGTCCGACGGTTGGGATATGCTTGAAACGCGATAAATCCTTCAGATGCAAGATAAGTTTCAATATATTGAATCGGGCGGCCTAATAATTTTTCAAATCCTTTGCGATATGGATCGAAAGAAACGCCCCCATGCACATATACTTCAAGGTTGGGCCATATTTCATGAATGTTTTTAAGCTTATGATATTTAATAACCTTCTCCATAAGAATCTGAATCCACGCCGGGACGCCGACAATTATACCGATGTCCCATTCCCATGCCTTCTTGGCAATCTCATTAAGCTTTGAATCCCAATTCCGGGTCTTGGCAATTTTTTTACCCGGCTTATAAAAATGTTGAAACCAAAATGGAAGGCGCGCTGCCTGAATACCACTTAAATCACCTTCAAAATAGCTTCCTCTTTTATTTAAATGGGTACTACCGCCAAGCATTAAAATACCGGATTCGAACATTTCGGGTTTCAGGTCGTACTTTGAAAGGGTCAATATTTGGCGGATACTTGTTTTCTGTATTGCCTTGGTCATTTCCTTGGTCACCGGAATATATTTTGAAGAGGCATCCGAGGTGCCTGAACTCAACGCAAAATATTTGACGCGTCCTGGCCAACAGACATTTTTTACACCCCTCAGCGCCAATTTCCACCAATCGGTATAAATCTTATTATATGTATGGATGGGGATATTCTTTTTAAACCGCTTGTAGAATTCTTTATCGCCCTTCCTAAAGCCATCCAATATGTCTGCAAAATTGTAGTACTTTCCGAATTCTGTTTGACTGGCTGTGATCAATAATTCCTTCAACTCATTCTTTTGCAAATCAAATGGCGAGGTGTAATCCTGCTCCAACATTTCACGAAGCCGGATCCCTTTCTTCAACAATGTCCCAAGGATCGCCATATTTACGTTAATTTGGTGGTTTTAGAGTTTAAAAATAGGTAAATGAATATTAAAAATAACATAAATAATCTCCGGCAGAGTTTGCCGGCCGAATGCAAACTCATCGCCGTAAGTAAAACGAACCCGATTGAAAAGATTCAGGAGGCGTATGATGCAGGTCAACGCATCTTTGGAGAAAATAAAGTTCAGGAACTAACACCTAAATACAGCGCCTTACCCAAAGACATAGCATGGCATATGATCGGCCATATGCAAACTAATAAAGTCAAATATATTGCTCCTTTTATTCATTTGATTCACTCGGTTGACAGCTATGCTCTCCTGGAAGAAATTAATAAACAGGCCGCAAAAGCCAAGCGAAAAATAGCGTGTCTTCTTCAAATTCATATTGCAAAAGAAGAATCGAAATTTGGCTTTTCGGAAGACGAGGTTTTAATCTTTATCAATTCAGAGGCCTTTAATAAATTTGACAATATCGCGATCGTAGGACTCATGGGTATGGCAACTTTTACGGCTGATACGAATCAAGTACGTGACGAGTTCCGGGGACTGAAACATTTCTTTGAAAAACTAAAATCATTAAATCGTTCGCCCAACATTGAAATGAAAGAACTGTCCATGGGAATGAGCGCAGACTATCAAATTGCCATCGAAGAAGGGAGTACTATGATTAGAGTAGGATCCGCCCTTTTCGGGGAACGTCACTAAAAAAAAGATAAAATGAAAACACACACAGCGCTTTTATGGGGCGCAATGATGAGCGGCCTTGCCGTAGCGATCGGGGCATTCGGTGCTCATGCCCTGAAGCCTTTTCTTGAGGCTAGCGGAAGAGCGGACACATTCGAGCTTGCCGTTCGTTATCAATTTTATCATGCTTTAGCGTTGCTTGCGACGGCTGCTATCAGCAGCAATCAAGCTGAATCTCGTTTGTTGAAGTACTGTGGATTGTTCTTTTTACTTGGAATATTTCTTTTTAGCGGAAGCCTGTATGTACTTTGCTTTTCAGGATTAGGAATTTTAGGAGCGGTAACTCCAATAGGAGGTGTATTTTTTATTGCAGGTTGGATCTTTCTATTTCTGGCCGTGTACAAAAAACAAAAGCC
>CAZAHL010000018.1:10514-44967 GCA_964484845.1 uncultured Chryseolinea sp.
CAGGGCCATTTTGAGGTGCTGCTTGTTGAGCAAATCCTTCGGCAGCAAATGCCAGTACGACAATCAATAACAAATATTTCTTCATACCCTATTTTTTTTCAAATTTAAAACCTTCGTTCAATAATATTGCCAAAAAAGTTGATTTTCTCCTAATGAATGTGACTTTGCTTTGCATCTAGAATTAAACAGACAAGTAACCTGAAATGAGTCCAGAAATCGCTGAAGTCGTGGATTGTTCTTTTTACTTGGAATATTTCTTTTTAGCGGAAGCCTGTATGCTTTGCTTTACAGGATTAGGAATTTTAGGAGCCGTAACTCCAGTGGGAGGCGTATTTTTATTGCAGGTTGGATCTTTCTATTTCTGGCCGTGTACAAAAAACAAAAGCCTCAATCTTAGAGGCTCCTGTAAAATTTCAATATTATTTTGCCTATTGAGTTTGCGCTTTCTTTTCGAGAACATTCGTGGTAAACGAAATTTGCGCACCATCTGCATTAACTGCATTTGACACGACAGTGACTACTTTGTTTTGTTTTCCCATTTTACCGGCGCTATTAAACGCAACGGTCAGCTCACCTTTACCATCGGGAAGAATCGGATCCCGAGGCCATCCTTTTGGCGTAGTACAATCGCACGTAGCTTGTACGTTCGTTAAAATCAAAGGCTCAGTTCCGGTGTTGGCGAATTTGAAGGTTTCTTCAACCTTGTCTCCCTGGATAATATCCCCAAAATCGTGGGTTTTCTTTTCAAATGTGATCACAGGGCCATTTTGAGGTGCTGCTTGTTGAGCAAATCCTTCGGCAGCAAATGCCAGCACGACAATCAATAACAAATATTTCTTCATACCTTATTTTTTTTCAAATTTAAAACCTTCATTCAATAATATTGCCAAAAAAGTGATTTTTCTCCCAATGAATATGTGACTTTGCTTTCCATCTCGAATTAAACTGACAAGTAACCTCAAATGAGTCCAGAAATCGCTGAAGTCTACGGTAATAAGGTTAGAATACGTGTTTGTGGATTATGTTATAAGGGTGAAAGGATTCTCATGGTAAGGCACAAGTTCGGAGCAAAAGATTTTTGGGCACCTCCAGGCGGAGGGGTTGAATTTGGTGAATCCATCAATTCCGCTATTAAACGTGAGTTTTTGGAAGAAACCGGGATTCAAATAGAGGTTAAAAGCTTTCTTTTTGGTTGCGAATTCTTGAAGGCACCTCTCCACGCCATTGAGCTTTTTTTTGAAGTGGCATGGGTGTCGGGCGAATTAAAAAAGGGAGATGATCCCGAGCTTCGTATCATTCAGGATATACAATTTCTGAGTGCAGAACAACTTGGAAATATTCCTAAGGACGAACTCCACGGGATGTTCACGAATTATGATAATACAGAAACTTTACGACAACTAAGGGGATTTTTCAGCATTTAATTTGGTAATCTGCAAAAGGTAGCTTGTTAATTACCAGGTAAAATAATTATTATTGCACACTTAAACCTTGAACAATGAACCTGACGAAAATTTTAGCCATTGTCCTTTTCGTAATCAGTTTGGGACTGGTGTATTATTTGTATAATAGCATCCATTCAACGATTTTATTTAGAGAATCTATTACAAATACTGAAAAGCAAATTACAGATAAACTTGCTGTCATCAGGGAATCTGAAAAAGCTTTTTTAGAACAACATGGTCATTATACTTCGAATTGGGATTCTCTTAAAAACTTCATTGAAAGCGGGCAAGTACCAATAACTCTTAGAACTGAAAAAATTACTCAACTAAGTTATGGTGAAGAAAAAGTAGAGGTGATAGTTGATACTATTGGCTATATGCCTGCTAAGGACAGGATTTTTAAAAAGAACTACAATACAAATGCATCCGCAAATGGAGTATTTTACGGCTTCTTAACAAAAGTTGGGGATTATGTTCTTAAGGGTTCACCCGCTTACAGATTAAAAGCGGAAAGCAGGCCAAAAACCGAGGTTTATACTTTCATTGAACAAGGCACAATTGTGAGTTTAGCAAATCTGAAACCAGGTGATCAAGTTACGAAAGGTCAAAACATAGCGACGCTGTGGGATTACAGTCTTAATCCAAACGTAGATATTGCAAACCTTGGTCAAGTGCCCGGTTCGAATGGAAAAATGTTTGACATTTTTGTGGGAAAGATTGATCGTAACGGTACTATGGTAAGCGTAATTCAAGTAGTAGATCCTTCCCCCATCAATCCGGAAAGAAAGGCATCTAACGAAGCTAAAACGCGCCAGCCATTGGGTTTCGGATCTCGGATAGATGTCGGAACTTCCGGAAACTGGGAATAAATTGCAAACTACCGCGCTGCAGTATAAACTAATAAGAAGAATAAAGGATGAGCTTTTTGACGAAGAGTTCATTCATCAATACTACTTATTGCTTAATATCGGCACACGCGATTTTCAACTTTTGGTGGTAGAGCCCGAGGGACGTAAGGTGCTCTTATTGGAGGATTTTGTACTACCTACCCTCACTTCAAATGAAGATCTTCTTCAGATCCTCGATAAACTTTTCGATTCACATCCCTTTTTAAAAGCGGGATTTTGGAAAAAAATTAAAGTGGCGTTCAAGAATCAGAAATTTATTCAGGTGCCACAAACACTTTTTGTACAAGATTCCCTCAGCGATTATTTGAGATTTAATGCCCTCATAGATCCCTCCCATGAAAATTTTATTGCTTCCGAAAATAAGCGTGCACAAGCCGTTACCGTGTTTGCGGTTAACAACGCTCTAAAGCAATGGCTTATTGATATCTATCCGAATAACCTTCCCAGTTTTACCCATCAGTCCGCATCCCTGATTGAAGGTACTATGGAATTTAGCAAAGGGCGTTCTGACAATCCGCTTTACATTTATGTAGACCGATTTAAGCTTCACATCGTGGCGTGCAGGCCTGACGCTTTGATTTATTATAACCAGTTTGCTATCAAACAATTTTCCGACTACATCAAGTATATTATGCTGGTCATGAAGTCATTAAATATGGATCAGAAAACCAGCCAGATCGTGTTGTGGGGATATATCGGAAAAAATTCTCCTCATTTTCATGAGTTTTACAAATACATAAATAATGTAACGTTTGGAAGTGCTCCCGCCTATCTGAATTTCGGTTATGTCTTTGATGAAGCGCAGGATCATCATTTCTTCGACCTTTACAGCATTTATCTTCTTGACTAGTTTTAAGAATTATTTTCTTTGTTGATTGGGCTTTTACCTATCGAACAAATGGCAAAACGAATCGCTCTATTTCCCGGCTCATTTGATCCCTTCACCAAAGGGCATGAAGATATTGTTCTTCGGGGCTTGCAACTGTTTGATGAAATAATCATAGCGATCGGTTACAATGCTCAGAAGAGTTCACGTTATTTTGAGATTGAATCAATGGTTAATTATATAAATAGCTCTTTTGAAAAATATCCAAACATCAAAGTGCTTACTTTCTCTGAGCTCACGGCTGAATTTGCCCGAAAAAATGGCGCTAGATTTTTATTGCGGGGTCTTCGAAACACAACCGATTTTGAATATGAAAATAGTATCTCTCAAGTAAATCGACAGCTTTATCCCGAGATGGAATCAGTTTTCCTTATCACCACACCAAATCTTGCCTGGATAAGCTCATCGATCGTAAGAGAGGTTCATCGTTATGGAGGGGATGTTTCCGAATTTTTGCCCTACAAACTAAAGAGTTAATCGTTATTATTTAGCGGGCTTTACTTCCATCATTTCATAATATTGTTCAAAGACATATCGGATCGATTTGTATGAGTGCTCTAAAGCATGGTAAACCTCCTTACCACTCATCCAACGCGCCTCCTCGATGTCCTCAGAAAAATCGGGTCGCATTTTGGTATCATCTACGAGATCCATGATATACCACCGGGTTTTTTTTATCATTGCTCTTTTATTCATTGTATACGTATGCCAAGTGGTACAAATCTTACTGCCGACTTTGACACTTATATTGCACTCCTCTCCCACTTCACGGACAGCAGCTTTGCTATTCGTTTCTCCTTTTTCTCTTTTTCCTTTAGGTAAATCCCATTTTTTCATCCGGTAGATCATCAGAAATTTTTCCTTTTTCCTAACTAATCCTCCCGCCGCTTTTATCACCTTAAATTTCTTTCGCAAAAAATCTTTGATGCCTTCATAATCTTTCACAGAAAGAAATAAAGAAAGTAAACTTGTGGGGACTTTAGAATCCAAAAAATTCAAAAGCAATGTTAAGTCTTCATCATTTACATTCTTAATCCATACGTGATGAATAAGTCTCGCTTGAGTTAACGCTTCCTCCGAAGCATCTATTACAACGTTTATTCTACCTTGATCGGGTTGAGCATCCCCCTTTAAAATCCGTACAGGGATGTCGTTAATAAAAATGATCATGACCGATTGGTTTAAGGCTTATGCAAGTTCGAAAAGAATAAATAATTTTCATGCTGGCAAGCAGATTTTAATAAAATTAAATCGATTACAGAATATTGAGATATAATGAAGGTGAAGATAAGGTATCCTTTATCAAAAAGAATTTTAATTATACCTTTCGGAAATTATGCCAATAATCAAAGTTCAAGAAGAAACAGCCGGAAAAATTGCGGCGATGTTACTTCAAATTCAAGCCATTAAACTCAATACCGAAAAACCTTTTTCCTGGAGTTCCGGATGGAAATCACCTATCTATTGTGATAATCGACTTTCGCTATCGTATCCGGAAATACGGACTACCATTAAACAAGCGTTGGTCCAGGCAATACATGAGAACTTCTTCACGGTTCAATCTATTGCGGGTGTGGCTACTGCGGGCATCGCACAGGGCGCGTTGGTGGCGGATGTGTTAAACTTACCCTTGCTCTATGTGCGCCCTAGGCCTAAGGACCATGGAATGGAAAATTTAATAGAAGGAAAAATAGTAAAAGGACAAAAAGTGGTCGTAGTTGAAGACTTGGTCTCAACCGGTGGGAGTTCGTTAAAAGCAACGGATGCATTACGCCAGGCGGGATTCGAAGTGCTTGGAATGGTATCAATCTTCAACTACGGATTTGATATCGCTACTCGAAATTTTTATGACGCTAATACTTCGTTGATCAGCCTATGCGACTATCCCAGTTTATTGAAGTTTGCATTAGACCAGCAATATATTTCGGAGGATCAGGTTATTTCATTAAAGGCATGGCGCGTCGACCCTGCGAATTGGAAAAAGTAAAAGAAAGCCGGTGCTCAACCCGACATTAAATACGTTTTCCCCAACGAGCTTTAGGGAGGAACTCAAAGAGGGCCGGGAACCGAATTTTCCGAAAGGTTCACATATTCTTGTAATCGGCGCAGGTGCATTTGGATCGTGGTCAGCACTATACCTTTTACGAAAAGGATTTAAGGTTACACTGGTCGATTCGTGGGGCGCTGGGCACTCGCGGTCAAGTTCAAGTGATGAAACGCGCGTCATCAGATCAACTTACGGGGCAAACGAAACGTATTTCGATTTAAACGTTCAGGCTATCAACCTTTTGGAAAGAAAATCAGGAGCTGTTTGGAAAACAATTGTTTTTCAATACTGGAGTCCTCTGGTTTTGCTATCAAAAAAATACACCATTAGTAGACGATTCCATTTCTTTCGCCGCGAAACATAAGATGGAATATCGATACATGACACCTGGAGAAATCAAGAATAAATTCCCTCAAATTAACGTCAACGATTTACATCATGCCTACTTCGATCCATTTGGAGGTTACTTAAAAGGGAAAGAATCTATCTCCCTAGTTAACCGTGCGTTCTTAAAAGAAGGTGGCAACTATATGCAATCTCATGTGCAACCGGGCAAGGTGATCGGAGAAAGACTTGACTGTATAACTTTATCGAATGGACGCAACCTGCAAGCCGATGCTTACATTTTCGCATGCGGATCCTGGCTTGGAAAATTGTTTCCGGAAATTTTGGGGAATGTTATTACGTGTACGAAGCAAGAGGTCTATTATTTTGGTGTTCCTTCAACGGATTCTTTGATGTTTGAAAATCTACCGGTATGGGTAGATGTTGACGGAATAAATTTTTACTATGGCATTCCAGGGAACGAACATCGTGGATTTAAAATTGGAGTTGATATTCGAGGTGAAGTCTTTGACCCAACTTCGGGTGATCGAACTTATGTACCGGAAACATTAAAAAATGCGAGAGATTTTTTAGCACATCGTTTCCCCCGCTTAAAAAATGCTCCGTTGCTTGAAAGCAGGGTATGCCCTTACGAAAATTCGCCTGACGGAAATTTTATATTTGACCTGCTACCTGAAACAATAAACACTTTTATATTAGGCGGAGGATCAGGCCATGGATTTAAACACGGCCCTGCATTAGGCTACCTGGTAGCGCAGGTGCTTGCCGGTGAGAAAAAAAGTCCAGCTTTGTTCTCTTTATTGTCCAAAAGGAATTAAGAAACTTGTTCTGATTTCAGCCAGGAAGAAGTGACTTCATTCAAAACTTTCACTTTATGGTTGAAATCACCTTTGATCCTCTCCCTGATTTTTTGCATGTTGTCCAATAGATCATTCGTTTCTTCAGGAAGTGCTTCCTCCAAGTACTCTCGAATGCGTTTAGAAATGGTGGGTGACTTTCCATTAGTAGATACACCGATTTTCAGGTTCCCTTTTGTTACAACAGAACCCAAATAAAAATCGCACAGATCCGGAGTATCCGCCACGTTAATAAGAAGTCGCCGGGTGCGCGCAAACTTTCGAATGGTTTCATGAAGATTCCGATTATTGGTAGCTAAAATCAACAGGTCCTTGTTCCAGAGATCCCACAGCTTGAAGTTCCGCTCAAAGAGCTTTACGTTCTCGAATTCCTCAGCAAGCGCTTTTATAGGCTCCTGAATCGTTCTTGCAACTACCGAAATTTTTGCCGTCGGACTGTTTTTTAGGATTGCCGTTAATTTTTCAAGGCCAACATGGCCACCCCCCACGATCAGAGTCTCCAAAGCCTCCAACTTTAGAAAAATAGGGAATAAATTATTTCGCTCCATCTTTATTGATATTGACTTACTGCTTCACCAGTTATTTGCTTGAGCACATGAGCATGTCGGACTACTTCACCAATAACAATGATAGCGGGTGGCCCGACTTGTTCAAGGGCAGCTAACCCGGAGATTGTTGAAACGGTTCCAAACACATTTTTCTGAGTAGGCAAGGTCCCATTTTGAATTACAACAACGGGAGTCTCACTTTTTCCATGAGATTCAAACAACGCCATGATCTCTTGAATCTTACGAAGCCCCATCAATATTACGACCGTAGCGTTAGACTGTGCTGCTAGCGATACGTCACACGATACTTCACCGTTTTTTGTAGTTCCAGTAACTACCCAAAAGCTCTCGCTAATGCCTCTTGCTGTTACCGGGATATGTAAACTGGCCGGAACTGATAACGCACTACTAATGCCCGGTACAACTGTCACCTGAACGCCGTGCGCTTCGGCATACTCGATCTCTTCCGAACCCCTTCCAAAAACAAAAGAGTCCCCTCCTTTCAGGCGAACCACGTGTCCGTACAGATACGCAAACTCCACAATCAGCTCATTGATGCTTTCCTGAGAATATTCATGAGACCCCGCTCTCTTGCCAACAGAAAGAGCGGGAATTCCACTTGGAATTAGCTTTATTATTTCTTCGGATACAAGTGCATCATACAATACAACGTTGGCCGTTTTCACTGCATTTATTCCCTTCAGAGTAATCAACTCCGGATCGCCCGGGCCAGCCCCTACCAAGGTTAGACGCGGCAATTTATGTAGTTCAAAAATGGGCGATATCATTTTTCCATTACTTCTTTTTCTGTGGAACGATAAGCCATCACATCTTCCAGGAATTTTAGAGACTCGGTGAGGTACGACAAAGCAAAACTGTCAGACGGTTCATGCTTATTTATACCAAGAACATAGTCCTTAAAGTTGCCTTTGAAATCGAATACCTGGGTGTCTATAAATACTTTTTGAAAATCAGTAATTGTCTGATATTGTGTGCTCGGTCTGATATCCCGAACCAACAACAACGATTTTGCTGTATTAATGAAAGCACTGTAGCTATGATAAATCGAATCTGCGAATTGCTTTTTGTCATAGGTTTCTTTTGCCCACTTCAACTTGTCTTCTGAGTCGTTCAGCAACGTTGAAACGAGATCGATCATTACGCCGGCACATTCTCCGACTGCCGTATGCAAGATAAAATTATCATCCTGACCCCAATCGATATATTCATCCGGCGTTGTCGCGGTGATGTCTCCCAGCGGCTTAAGCAACTGGTAGAAATGAATTCTGCCTAATCTTTTAAAGTAATCGTGATAATACTCCCCATCCAAACTATTCGTCTCGTAATCCGTCAACAACAGACGTAAAGCCTGAGGTCCACGCTTGCTTGGGATCTTGATAATCTTATCAGAAATAATTCCCTCCCCACCTTTCAATTTGCCGCCACCAAGCAAAACCACAAGGGCTGGCAACATTTTACCTTGTTTATCTTTGATCGTACTTCCATGAAGGCCGATCCCGGCCAATCCATGTTGCCCACACGAGTTTGGACAACCGCTAATTTTTATTTTAATATCCTGATTGGACAAGAGGTCGGGAAATTCTTCACGAACAACCTTCTCCAGCTCTAACGATATGGCTGTACTATCAGAAATACCAAGGTTGCAAGAATCTGTTCCGGGGCAAGCTGTTACATCGGCAACACTATCAAAACCAGGCTCTGCGAGACCTACTTTATCCAGCGCAAGAAATAGAGGCTTTAATGCCTCAGGTCGTACGAACCGAATTAGATAACCCTGATTCACGGTTATACGCAACTCAGGAGAAGCATATGAATCTATGATGTCTGCGAAAACACGGGAAAGCTTGGAGGACATGTTACCCAACGTAAGCTTGACATACACTCCAAAGAATCCTTTTTGCTTCTGCTCTATAACATTTGTCTTAAGCCAAAGCTGGTATTTTTTTTCATTATCAATAACCACATCTTCGAATGCTACCGGTGATGGAAGAGCAGGCTCAGGTAAAATATCCGTGTCAATTTTATAAGACTTATATTTTAAAGCCCGCCGTTCTTCTTGGACCAATTCCATTAATTTTTCCAGACCTATGTCATTCAATAAGAATTTCATTCTGGCTTTCATTCTCCGATTTCGTTCGCCATACCGGTCGAATACTCTGAGAACCGCTTCCGTTAATGGAATGATTTGATCTTCTTCCAAGAATTCATAAGCCAACTGTGCTAACGTCGGATTAGCGCCAAGTCCCCCTCCTATGACTACTTTAAAGCCACGCTTGCCATCCACGATTCGAGGTATAAAACCTAAATCATGTATGAAGGCAAAAGCGGTATCGTCATCGCTTGATGAAAATGAAATCTTAAATTTTCGACCCATTTCCTGGCATATGGGATTACGCAAAAAGTACCGGAACATTTCATGCGCATAGGGCGATACGTCAAAAAGTTCTTTTGGGTCTATACCCGCAAGATCAGAGGCTGTAATGTTACGCACTGTATTACCACAAGCTTCGCGTGTGGTAATCTCGTCCTTTTCAAGCTTCAACCATAACTCCGGAGTCTTATCCAGACTAACAAAGTGGATTTGAATATCCTGACGAGTAGTAGCATGAAGATTGCTGCTGGCATATTCATCCGATATGTCGGCAACGCGTCTTATTTGCTTTGTCGTAATGCGTCCAAAAGGAAATTTGATACGAATCATCTGGACTCCAGACTGACGTTGACCGTATATCCCGCGCGCAAGACGGAGACTACGAAATTTATCGCTATCGATTTTACCATCTCTAAACAGACGGATCTTACTTTCAAGATCTATAATATCTTGGGCAACGATGGGGTTGTTTAAATCTTCAAGTTCTGAACGGAAGCTTTCCATGTTCTAATTAGTGATTCGTATACGTTATAAATAAAAAGAGCCTTCCCGGTTTGGCAGGAAAGGCTCGTTATGTTCTTTTAAATTCGATAGACCATTACGTATCCAGCATTCCTGCACTTTTCATCAGGTGTTTACAGCAACACGCTTCAGAAATACGATTCCCACAAATACAAAACTTAAAGTCGGTCATATTGATTACGAAAATAGGGCAATGGTAACAATTATCAAATTGATATTATTTAAAAAGTAAAGCATATCACCTTAACAACCGTTCGTGGACCTGGTGCAAACGATGGAAATTAAGGTTTACTGCTTCACAATGTCTACAACGTATCACGGACAGGCGAAGTTCTTTTTTTAACGGTCTTTTATTCGAAACATGAACTTTAATCCAGACCAGATCTCATCAACCGCACAAACTTTGACATCCACCAAACCCTCTTTTAAGCCAAAGTCCCGAATAAAATTTTCATCAAGATCGCTGGGTATTTTCGAAGCTTTTTTAGGCCACGAAACCCAAAGCATTCCATTTTTTTTCAAGTGCTTTTTATACTTTACAAATTCCTTTTGGAATACTTTGGCCTCCACTACAAAAGAGTGAATAAAATCAACTTCACTATCTAATTTACCCTTTACTATAACATTTTCTGAAAGCGGACTTAACCAATCAAAATAATCTGAAGGATTTTGGAAAACATACACCGTCATGCCTTCCTTAAGCCCCAGTTTTTTTACCAGTGGGGTCCCCGAATATCCAGCCATATGTTATTAAAACTAAACGCGCTTCCCGATTCCTCAATTTTCGCTACCCATCTTTTCCATTTCCTTTTCAAAAGTTTCCTTGAACTTCTCGTAGTCATAATCAATTTTAAGACGATCATCTTTTGACAAGCGTTCGTTGTATGTAGCTACTAAGTCTTCTGCCGAGAGTTCTATTGCGATGTAGGTCTTATACGTAGTCTGGTCTGTTATCATGTGCTTTTCACAAATCGTTTTCAAACCCGTAAGTTTTTGGTCAACGATTTCCCTGTTTAGCTGCTCAAAGCGTTCCTCAACTTGTTCTTTATTATTCATCTCGCGTGAATTCGTATAGTTATCGGTAACCGCTTTTACCGTAGTTTGAATACTGGCCGCAAGTTCAGCACGAGCGTTCGCCAACGCTTTCTTTTTAGCCGTAACTTGATCCTGGCTTTCTCCTATTGAATTTGCTCTAAAAAATTTATTAGTAGTAAAAAAATCAGGGCCTGAGCACGGAACAACAACTTCAGTTTCACCTTTTGGAATTTTCTCTTTGCCTTTACAGCCGATCATAAAGAGTCCGCCGACAATCACAATCATTAAAGTGGAATAGGTCAAATGTTTCATATTCAATGGGAATTTGGTTTATAAAGTATATTACGCAATTTAAATACCAATCTAAAGTCGCTCATTTATAAGTTATTGTAAGACGGTACTTAATAATTCATTCATTTTTTCTTTCTCCAAGGCTTCAATAGCTTTATTGTAAGCATCGACACTTGATTTGTCGTAATCGAGCCCATATCCCTTTACACGGTCAAGGACGGTGGCATAGATTTCTCGACCTTCTTTTACAGCCAAAACTTTAATGACTCCTGTTAAATAAGTAATATAAATGCTTCCAGCTATGGATCCTTTTTCTGAATCCGATTTTACATCAAACCATAGATCCGCCGACCCCTTGCTACTAGTAAATTCAAATCCATTGTTTGCTAAAAGATTTCTCAGCTTGTTACTAATCTGATCGGTGGTTTTGCTTAAGCCCAAGCTTTTCTCATCCGATGTTACATATACCACCGGCCTTTGGACCTTGAGAATCACCTGCGCGCTCGGTACCCGAAGTGTTTTAGCGATCAACTCATAAATGGGTGATTGAGCTGATCCACTTAATGCGTCGATATCTACCTTTACTTCGATGGTCTGTTCAAAGTCTTTTGACCCAATCCCATTCAACAGAATCTTCGCTTGCCCATCTTCATTTGTCTTATATGCGGGGAAAATATCGCCCGCTCCTTTTGAGAAACTTGCATGCAACGGAAGGGTTGCTGCTGGTCTGTTCATATCTTTATAGCTTGATTTCGCCACCAGCGCTTGTGCATTGTGATTGACTCGGCGGTTTAATACAATCTCAGACGGTTCAACCTTGATCGTGATCTTGTTAAGGATTGATTGGAGAGAGGCATAGATTTCATTTGTTAAGAGTATTTCGTTACCCTCCACGGTAGTTCGTACGGCTTCACCCAAATACTTTTCGACGCTCCTAAAGGCCTGGAAATAAAAACTGATGGCTTGTAAACGTTCTCCCAATTTTTCAGCTTCTCTACCCTTCTTGAAGTAGTCTGTAGCAAGAAGCGTAGCATTTCTTTTTTGCTCCTCTTTTATCTGTCGATATCTCGAAATGGAAAGTCTATAGTAAACCCAATAATTTGTTGCATCCTCCCAAGCATCCACCAGTTCGAATTCCTCAATCTCATCAGCAGCGGTTGTCTGGATGATTTGTTCGTATTGCTCTGTTAATTTTTTATCAACTTCCATCTGACTAAGAATGGAAGTACTGGAGACATTGACTTTAATTTCCGAAACCAAATCGTCCAAAGCGCTTTTTTTTGCTGCCTGCACATAATTATTGGAGCCACTCTTGATACTATGACCAATACCCGAATAATAGCCTTCCTGAAAGGGAGAAGCTTTTAGCCACGAGGGTTTTAGCGATTCAGGATCAGGGGGGAGCACCTGCGGGCTACAACTTGCAAACAAGAAAAGAATTACCAGAAATCTCTTCACAAAATAACCATTAGGAATTTGCGTTACACAATTGCCACATCCGTGCCAATTTGATTGTGACAAATCTAAGCGCGATAAGGCGTTGAATAAGAACAAATTCTTTAACTTTATTACATGCTAACGAATAAAGCGATGAAAAACCTGATTTTAGGAATTTTGGTGGGCACTTGGCTCATATCCTGCGACGAAGCTGAATCAATCAATAATGAATTTACCGGAAACGAAATAGTTTATGCGCTTGACCAAGGCTCAGCTTATAATGTTAGCGGACTGGTTACCATAAAAGAGAAAATGGATGGCACAGCGTTGCTGGAGGTGAGTTTGTCTGGAACAGAAGGCGGCACAGAGCACCCAACACATCTTCACCTGGGAAGTATTGCAACTCCTGGCGCTGACGTGGCTGCATTGCTTAATCCTGTTGCTGGGAAAACAGGGCAAAGTGAGACCCATTTAACGCAGCTGGCAGATGAATCGCCCATCTCCTATAGCGAACTGATTAATTTAAACGCCTGTATCAAAGTCCATCTTGCATCGTATGGCCCAGACCGGGATATAATTTTGGCCGGTGGAAATATTGGAAAAGCAACTAACCCGGATTCGACGGGAGGCAGGATCGGTCTTGGGGTCTGTAAAAGCGAATGATACTTTAGTCGCTCCCCTTTAGCTGAACCTCATACGAAGTCAGAGTCGCCGAGAAGTATTCGCGGTTCATCCGGGCTATGTTAGACAAACTGATTGCTTTAGGACATTCGGCCTCACATGCTCCGGTATTGGTGCACGCTCCAAAGCCTTCGGCATCCATTTGAGCAACCATGCGTTCTGCCCGTTCTTTCCTTTCCGGTTTGCCTTGTGGCAATAATGCTAATTGGGAAATTTTAGCGCTTACAAATAACATCGCAGAAGAATTCTTACAAGCAGCAACACATGCACCACATGCGATACAGGCCGCAGAATCAAATGCTTCATCGGCTACCTTTTTGGGTATTGGAATTTCGTTGGCATCCGGTACCCCACCTGTATTAACCGATACATAACCGCCTACCTGCTGAATCCTGTCAAATGCTGAACGGTCAACTACCAAGTCTTTTATGACTGGGAAAGCCTTCGATCGCCATGGCTCGATCGTAATAGTTTCACCATCTTTAAACGTACGCATATGAAGCTGACAAGTCGTAGTTTGTTGGGGTCCATGTGGCCGACCATTAATATAGAGACTACAAGTTCCGCAAATCCCTTCCCTGCAATCATGGTCGAACGCTACAGATTCCTCACCTTTTAAAATCAGGTCTGTATTCAGTACGTCTAACATTTCCAAAAAGGACATGTCGGGAGAAACATCATCCAATTTATATACTTTAAAAGAACCCTTCGTTCCTTTATTTTTCTGCCGCCAGATCTTTAATGTAATCTTCATATTCGTTAAACGTTAATGGTTAAACGTTAATAGTCTATTAATAAAATATTCCGTACGCCGATTGTTAACAAGGTCATCTGTAACTAATTTCATTGTTACTTAACAACGTTTAACAATTAACTTACTTGTAACTTCTTTGAGTCAACTTAACATTCTCGAACAATAATTCTTCCTTGTGCAAGACCTCCGGTTGATTATCCCCTTTATATTCCCATGCAGATACAAAAGAGAATAGATCATCGTTGCGCTGTGCTTCTCCGTCCGGTGTCTGAGACTCCTCCCGGAAATGACCTCCGCAAGATTCCTCACGATTCAACGCATCGTCCACCATCAGTTCACCCAGCTCAATAAAGTCCGCTACGCGCATCGCTTTTTCTAGTTCCTGATTTAATTCAGTTGAACTTCCCAACACATTTACATTCTGCCAAAACTCGGCGCGCAATTGCTGGATTTTGCTCTTTGCTTTTTTCAGACCTTCTGCATTTCGTGACATACCACAGTAATCCCACATCGTCAACCCGAGTTCCCGGTGGAATTGATCAACTGTTTTCTTTCCTTTAATAGATAAGAATTTTTGAACAGTGGCGTTTACTCTTTCAAATGCTTCCTTGAATTCAGGACGGTCGGTACTTATTTTTTCGCTTGATATTCCGGCCAAATAATCCCCGATCGTATAGGGTATGACAAAATATCCATCTGCCAAACCTTGCATAAGAGCGCTGGCTCCCAATCGGTTTGCACCATGATCGGAGAAGTTAGCTTCGCCCAGGGCATATAGACCAGGTATACTTGTCATTAAATTATAATCTACCCATAGCCCACCCATTGTGTAGTGCACTGCCGGATAAATCATCATGGGGACTTCATATGGATTATCGCCCGTGATCTGCATGTACATATCAAAGAGATTTCCATACTTCGCTTCAATGATTTTCCTTCCATCCCGTTTAATGGCATCTGCAAAATCAAGAAAGACAGCCAACCCAGAGCCTACACCTTTCCCTTCATCGCACATGTTCTTCGCATTTCTGGAAGCCACATCGCGAGGTACCAGGTTTCCGAAAGAAGGATATCTTCTTTCTAGAAAATAATCTCTTTCAGCTTCAGAGATGTTTACTGCGTCCTTCGCTTTCAAGCCAGGCCGTGATGTTTTCGGAACCCAAACTCTTCCATCGTTTCGCAACGATTCTGACATGAGTGTCAGCTTTGACTGATGTTCACCCGATACCGGAATACAAGTTGGGTGTATTTGTGTAAAACATGGATTTCCAAACAGAGCGCCTTTTTTATGAGCCCGCCAGATCGCGGTTGTATTGCTTCCTTTTGCATTCGTGGAAAGGAAAAACACGTTGCCATAACCGCCAGTGCAAAGCAATACGGCGTGCGCGCTATGCGATTCTATTTTCCCAGTGACGAGATCCCTGGTTATAATACCACGTGCTTTGCCGTCTACGAGAACAACGTCAAGCATTTCTGTACGCGGGTACATCTTTACTTTACCGTTGGCGATCTGACGATTAAGAGCGGAGTATGCACCCAGCAAAAGTTGTTGCCCAGTTTGTCCCCGGGCATAAAACGTTCTTGACACCTGAGCACCACCGAATGACCGGTTCGCCAGCAATCCTCCATATTCGCGCGCGAAAGGCACCCCTTGAGCAACGCACTGATCAATAATATTTACGCTTTCCTGCGCGAGCCTGTACACATTGCCTTCACGGGCGCGGTAATCTCCACCTTTGATCGTATCGTAAAAAAGCCGATGCACGCTGTCTCCATCGTTCTGATAGTTTTTAGCGGCGTTAATTCCACCTTGGGCTGCAATACTATGAGCTCTTCTCGCACTATCCTGAAAACAAAATGCCTTAACATTGTAGCCCAGTTCCCCTAAGGAAGCAGCGGCTGAAGCTCCAGCTAAACCTGTGCCTACGACAATAATATCATACTTCCGCTTATTCGCAGGGTTGACCAATTTAAGATTAAACTTGTGCTTGGTCCATTTTTCCGCCAAGGGGCCGTCAGGGATTTTTGAGTCTAATTTCATATTTTTCAGTGACTGAAATTTAATCGAGGAACATCCATATAGGTATTAGGGCAAATAATGCAGGTACTAGGATGGCAAAAGCTTTACCTACGAAAGCTATTAGGGGATTATATTTTGAATGATTCGCACCCAATGTCTGGAAAGCGCTTATGAACCCATGCCATAAATGAAAGGCTAACATTAGCATGCTGAAAACATAGAGGCAAACATACCAAAGGTTAGAATAGGCAGTATCAACGGTAGCGTAAAGATCTTTTACTTCTTTCCCCTCATAATTTACGGTTGGAATCCCACCCCAATGCATCTCGTACCAAAATCCTTTCAGATGAATGACGAGAAAAATAAGAATAAAAGTTCCAAGGATACCCATGTTTCGGGAAGTCCATGGAGACGAATTCTTTACAACTGCATAGCCTACGTTTCCGCGTGCTCCGCGATTCCTGACCGTCAAAAGAATAGCCCACAATACATGTATGAGTATGCAAGCATAGTTGACATACGAAATAACCACGATAAGGGGATTGCTGGTCATAAATTGAGCATACACATTGAATGCTTCACCCCCATCGTCTTTTAAGAGCTGAAGATTTCCAATTAAATGAATGATCAGGAAAAGAATTAAAAAAAGGCCTGTTAAGGCCATGAGAAGTTTTCTGCCTAGTGTACTTGACAGAAGCTTGGTAAACCAATTCATAGATAGGTTTTAGAATTTTCGGGAAAATTACTCTCCAAACCCTAGTCTACCAAGCAAACAATTATTTTAGAACGTATTTAAATAAGGTTTTTAACCTCAGAACATCTCAAAAAGCGATATAATGATCCCGATAGCGGTAACAGTAACTAATAAAAACCACTCTCTTTGTATGAACTTGTAAACTGGTTTAAAAAACTGTTTCATATTACTCTTGACGATTTTTCCATATAATCCAACAATTAGGCCTAAACGTCAATTTGCTGACAATCAATGATTTGAATGCATTTCTACGGTATTGAGAACATAAGGCAGGTTCAAAATTGTATTGACTTCCCATAAATGGAAGGAAGCTGTTTTAGCTTGCGGAACGGAAATTTTTGTTTTGGGAAGCCCTCGAAAAACAAACGCATTAATCGAGGCAACAATTAACTTTGCCCTATACCCACAAATCTTAAAATTATAGATGTATTTAATCTTTGACACTGAAACCACCGGACTTCCTCACAATAAAACTGCTCCTATTACTGACCTCAACAATTGGCCGCGCCTGGTACAAATAGCGTGGCAACTTCATAACGCACGGGGAAAGCTTTTATCGCAACGAAATTTTTTGGTAAAACCTGATGGTTTTGATATTCCGTTTAAGGCAGAGCAAGTTCATGGGATTTCCACGAAGCGAGCGACCGAGGAAGGTCACGAATTAATAACAGTTCTTGAATTACTCATTGAAGACCTCTCAGAATCTTCCCTTCTTGTTGGCCATAATATAGAGTTTGATATAAATATTATTGGAGCTGAGTTTATCCGACAGAAGCTGGATCCAGAAAAGTTTCTTAAACTAAGCAAGCTTGATACGGGAATTTCGGCCACTGAATTTTGTAAACTTCAAGGTGGCCCGGGTGGAAGATTAAAAATGCCCACCTTGCTTGAGCTGCATAAAATACTTTTTAACAGAGATTTTGGCGATGCCCATGATGCGTCCTATGATGTCGCCGCGACAGCACGGTGTTTCTTTGGATTGATCAGACAAAAAGTCAATTCGCCGTTCGATTCTACTCCCGTTGAAGAAATTGAATATGAAGAGCCCAATCTCGAAGCCGGAAACGCCAGCAAGCGTGAAAAATTAAAAGAGGCGGGTTACAAACTTAATGAAAAGGATGCTGTCCTTTCCGATAAACCGTTTGTTCACCTACACATCCATTCCCAATTCTCTGTATTACAAGCAACGCCCGATATTAAAGCCATCGTATCGAAAGCAAAAGCATTAAACATGCCTGCCGTTGCCATCACGGATTTAGGAAATATGTATGGTGCTTTTAAGTTTGTACGCGAAGCTACCAATCATGAAATTAAACCAATTGTTGGATGCGAGTTTTATCTTGCCGATGAGCGGAAGAAATTAAAATTTACAAAAGACAATCCGGATAAACGATTTACCCAGGTCTTGCTGGCAAAGAATAAGAATGGATATCACAACCTGGCAAAGCTAAGCTCATACGGTTTCACGGAAGGCCTATACGGTATTCATCCACGCATTGATAAAGCCTTAGTGCAAGAGTATAAGCAGGACCTGATTGCTACAACAGGTTCCCTTTCCAGCGAAGTACCGTATTTAATTTTAGGCGTAGGCGAAAAGCAAGCAGAAGAAGCCTTTAAATGGTGGCATGCTCAATTTGGCGACGATTTCTACATTGAATTAAACCGGCATGGAATTCGGGAAGAGGATCATGTTAATGAAACACTTCTTCGCTTTGCCAATAAATATGGAGTTAAATATTTTGCAGCTAACGAGGCCTTTTATACTCACAAGGAAGAAGCGGATGCACATGATATTTTGCTTTGTATAAAAGAAGGTGAATTTAAGTCGACCCCAGTAGGCCACGGCCGGGGCACACGATACGGACTGGCTAACACCGAATACTATTTTAAGACGCAGGAGGAAATGAAATCCATTTTCCGAGATCTGCCCGAGGCTATCGAGACGGTGAGCGAAATTGTAGACAAAATAGAAAGTTATACGCTCGAACGGAATGTTGTGCTTCCGAAATTTGACATTCCAAAAGAATTCAAAACGGAAGATGATTACTTACGCTATCTGACGTACGAAGGAGCCAAGAAAAAATACGGTGAAATTTCTCAATCGTTACGAGAACGGATTGATTTTGAATTAGACACCATTCAAAAAACCGGTTACCCTGGATACTTTTTGATCGTACAGGATTTTACTTCTAAAGCAAGGGAGATTGGTGTTTCGGTAGGTCCCGGTCGTGGATCAGCAGCAGGATCAGCTGTGGCTTATAGCATCGGGATTACCAATGTCGATCCTATCAAGTACGATTTGCTTTTTGAACGTTTCTTAAATCCAGACCGTGTATCGCTACCCGATATTGATATTGACTTCGATGATGAAGGTCGCGACAGAGTATTGAAATATGTGATAGATAAATACGGTAAGAATCAAGTTGCGCAAATTATTACCTATGGTACAATGGCTGCAAAATCTTCGATCAGAGATTGCGCCCGGGTAATGGAATTACCATTGTCGGAAGCTAATCTTTTAGCCAAAATGGTTCCTGAACGACCTGGGACTTCTCTTGCCTCCGCATTTTCCGAAGTGAAAGAGCTTGCTGAAGTAAAAAAGGGGACGGATTTAAAATCACGTGTGCTTCAACAAGCTGTCATACTGGAGGGGTCCGTACGAAATACAGGAACGCATGCATGCGGCGTTATCATTACGCCCGATGATTTAACCAACTTTGTTCCGGTATCGACGGCGAAAGATTCTGACATGCTTGTCACCCAGTTTGACAACAGTGTGGTCGAAAGCGCAGGCATGCTGAAGATGGATTTTTTGGGTCTTACAACCCTTTCCATTATCAACACTGCATTGAAGAACATTCAGAAAAGCAAGGGAATTTTAATTGATATCGACACGATTCCGCTGGATGATGTAAAAACGTATCAACTGTTTCAACGCGGCGAAACAACCGGAACGTTCCAGTTTGAAAGTGTGGGAATGCAGAAATATTTGCGCCAACTAAAACCCGATAAGTTCGAAGATCTTATCGCGATGAATGCGTTGTATCGTCCAGGTCCAATGGAATACATACCCGCATTCATCAACCGCAAGCATGGTCGAGAGCCGATTAAATATGATCTTCCTGCAGTCGAAGAATTTCTTGCAGAAACATATGGTATAACCGTATATCAAGAGCAGGTCATGCTCCTCTCGCAAAAGTTGGCAGGCTTTAGCAAGGGTGATGCCGACGTGCTCCGGAAAGCCATGGGTAAGAAACAGAAGGCGGTGCTCGATAAAATGAAGGATAAATTCATTGAAGGCTGTAAAAAGAACGGGCACGCCAAAGAGATCTGCGAAAAAGTTTGGACGGATTGGGAAGCCTTTGCTCAATATGCCTTCAATAAATCCCACTCGACTTGTTACTCGCTCGTGGCGTATCAAACCGCTTATCTCAAAGCAAATTATCCCGCTGAGTATATGGCCGCGGTATTGACACATTCTCAAAATAACCTTGAGAATATTACTTTCTTTATTGAAGAATGCAGAAACCTCGGTATTAAAGTTCTTGGGCCACACGTCAATGAATCCGGAGTTTACTTTGCCGTTAATAAAAACGGTGAAATACGGTTTGGCCTGGGAGCCATAAAAGGCGCAGGAGATTCAGCAGTCGAAGCGATCATACTAGAGAGAGAAGCAAGAGGACCTTTCGAAGATATCTTTGAATTCGCAAAACGATTAAATCAGCGAAGTGTAAACAAGAAGACATATGAATGCCTCGCATTGTCAGGAGCATTTGATTGCTTTCCGGGCATCCATCGGAGACAATACATCTTTGCAAAAGATGGGGAAGTTAATCTGTTGGAGAAAGCCATTAAGTATGCTGCTAAAACTCAGCAGGACGAACAAAGCGCCCAGGTGAGTCTCTTCGGTGGGGCATCGGGAATCGTGATGCCGAAGCCAAAAATTGACTATGTCGAACCCTTTACCGAGATCGAAAAATTAAACCTCGAAAAAGAAGTCGTAGGTATTTACATCTCCGGACACCCTCTGGATAATTTTAAATTCGAGATGTCCTCCTTCTGCAAAACTGCATGCAGTGAACTGGCTGAAATTGAGAGCATGCAAGGGAGAGAGATTAAACTCGGCGGGATCGTTTCCGGTGTTGAACATCGAACAACAAAAACAGGGAAACCCTTCGGGAAATTTACCCTGGAAGATTACACGAGTAATTATACATTTACGTTGTTCGGTGAAGACTATCTCAAGTTCAGAAATTTCCTAAACCTGGGATGGTTTCTCTTTATCGAAGGCGGCGTCGTGAAAAATACCTGGGGCCAGCAAAATGTCGAAATTAAAATCAGGAATATCGATTTGTTAAACGAGCTTGGATTAAAAAGGACCAAAGGCATTCAATTGAGAATTAACTCAGTAGATATTACCGAAAGCATGATTGGCATCATTGAAAAAGTCTGTCATGAATATTCCGGCAATGCCCCATTGTTTATCAAGATACAGGATGATAAAGAGAACATTAACCTCGATTTATTGTCCAGAAAATTTCGTGTCAATCCAGTGAATGATATGGCTGTTCAGATGAAAAAGGCGGGGGCTTTGGAGGTGGAAGTAGTAAGTTAATAATGCGCTTGACGCACTTACCTTTATTAGAAGTTCAGGGTGACGGATGAGGTAAACTGTTATATGAACTAAAAAATATACCTTTGCGTTGGCTATTTGGACCTTAAGAAAAATTAAAATAATACTCTAATGGGAAAAGCAATTGAACTAAATGATGCGAATTTTGACCAGATTATAAACTCCGATAAGCCCGTTCTGGTGGACTTTTGGGCAGAATGGTGCGGGCCTTGTAAAATGATCGGTCCTGTCGTTGAAGAACTCGCTTCTGATTACGAAGGAAGAGCGGTCATCGGCAAACTTAATGTGGATGAAAATCCGGCTGTAACAGCCAAATATGGTGTTCGCAATATTCCGACGCTGCTGGTTTTTAAAGGTGGTCAAATCGTTGATAAGCAGGTCGGCGCAGTGCCAAAATCTGTGTTGGCTCAAAAGCTTGCTGCCCAGGTGGCTCAAGTTGCGTAAATCTTGAATTCATAAATTGATTATAACAAAAGGGCCTGGGGAATCCTCCGGGCTCTTGTCATATCAGGTTAGATTTCTAACTGATTATAAAATCGTTGTGATAGATTTTCCACCTGGCCTATTCACCTATACTCCAGTTATCGGTTCGAAAACTTGGAACCGGAAGTCCTTCCTTGTTAAAAAGATTGGGGATAGATCCGTTGCTCCATCCAAAACGTACAGCTACAGGTTTTTTCACTTCCTTCGCGCTAACGATTACTGTATTCTTGTCGATCTTTGCTTTCGCAGGATAAAATTTCTGGTCTTCGCCGGCAACCAAAAATTCGATAAGCTCCCCTTCTTTTACTTGTAATCCGTTGGTTGCATGATCAAAGGATATTCTGATTTTGTTTTTTTCAACCTTCATTGACTTAAACAAGGGACTTTGATAAAAGATGCCTTCCTTTTGATAGGTATCAGCGAGCGCGAGCGTGGCCAATCTTTCGCCAACGGGTTTTTTATATTTCGGATGGATGTCCTTAACATCGTCAACAACGTCTGAGATCACAACCATGCCGGTTTTGGGTATTTCTAACATTTTCACTTGTTGTTCGCGAATGAGCGTCCCACTGTTACCACCGTATCCGCTATAGGGAGCAATTTGAACATAGTAAAACGGAATGTCGTGCTGAAACTCCTTTCGCCAATTCATGATCAGCTTTTCCATTACCAATTTATACGTTGAGGGGGAGGATGTATTGCCTTCTCCCTGATACCACAATGCACCGGCTATACGAAAAGGTATGATGGGATTCAACATCGAATTAAAAACCACACCTGGCTTTACCGGAGACCAAGGTTGTTCATTATTTAATTTTCCGGCAGCTGCTCGTAATACATCATCTGCTTCAACAATTTCTTTGGGAATCCAAACTTCTGCAGGTGTACCTCCCCAACTTGCGTTAATCAGTCCGATAGGCACATTTAGATTTTGATTTAGTTTTTTACCAAAAAAATAAGCGACCGCACTAAAGCTTCCAATAGTCTCTTTGTTACATACTTTCCACTCTCCTTCACCACGAGTTTGTAACGTAGAAGCGGACGACCTGGGAATATGCAATAATCGAATATTCGGATCGTTAATCTGATCTATCATCGTACGTCCATCTGCCGAAGCATGCATACTCCATTCCATGTTCGATTGTCCGGAGCACAGCCATACTTCACCTGATAGAACATCTTTCACGGTTACGATATCTTCTCCAGCTTGAACTGTAATGGTATGGGGTCCGCCGGCGACAGGCGTGCTTAATGTAGTTTTCCAAAAGGTACCGTTATCGGCTTTCGTTTTAATCGTAGCAGTATCCCAACTGACTTTTATTGTTACATTCTGAGAAGGATGAGCCCATCCCCAAATCGGAACAGTTGCTTTTTGTTGTATCACCATGTGATCATCAAATAAAACAGGCAACCGTAATTGTGCCTTCAGGTGCAACGAAGCCAGAAGAAAGCATAGCAATACTAGTATTCGCATGATTAAGTGTTAAGTGCCGACACTAATGTATTAAATCTTATAAGATTTTTTTTAACCGCTCTACTATCTCTGCTACCGCCGGACAAACTAATGTATTCTTATACGTTAAGTCCATGATCTGCACCATCTTTTTTCTATCTGTATGAGGATATTCGCGGCATGCTTTGGGACGGGCCTCATAGATGGAACAATAATTCTCAGAATCCAAAAAAGAACATGGTGATGATTTCAGCACATAATCTTTGTCTTCATCTATTCTTAAATACTTTTCAATGAATTCGCCGGGTCGTACGCGAAGAAATTTCGAAATACGGTCTATGTCATTCGGATAAAAAATAGGGCTTGTTGTTTTACAACAATTCGCACATGCAAGGCATTTAATTTCCTCGAAGACTTCGTCATGGGCGGAATGAAAAGCAGCATCAAGCAACCGGGAGTCCCTTTGCTTCAGACGACCCAGGAATTTTTTGTTTTCAGGCGCCCGTTTTTTTGTTTCCTTGTTGAATGCCTCTAAGTCCAAAATAGAATCTTTGCGTAAACAAAACTGAATTAGTGATCGGCAGGTTGTGCCTGGTAGTGGAGATTTAGTTCCTCCAATAATGCCGCGATAATGTCTCGTGCTTTTTCGGGTTGTTCGATTGTTACGCAATTTCCAAACATAAGCAACCATCGGCATAACGGTTTCATATAACCTGTAAGGAAAGTCATGCGTACCTTAGTGCCCAAATCCTCTTCCGATACAAAGCCGTAAGTATATTTTGAACTGCCAACGTATCTGGCATACGCTTTATCAAATACCAAAACAACTTTTTCCATCTCCCTATTGCCTTGTACTAACGTAGCAAGGTACTCTTGCAACGAAAGCAAGTTTCGGGGATCAAACTTTACACCTGTAGGCTTCAGTGTTTTGATTCGATCTGTTCTAAAATCGCGGTAGCCAGCACGTAATCTGCACCACCCAATCAGATGCCACGCATTGCTATAATAAAATAATCCCAAAGGCTCAACTTCCCGCAACGTTAATTCGTCTGCTGATGAACTCGAGTACTCAATACGAAGTACATCTTTATCTACAGCTGCTTTTTGTATGCTGGTTAAAAAATGGTTGGGAAAAGGTTGTTCGTACTGAGGTGGTCGCATTACTTCAATGTGCGCCTGTAAATTTTCCAAGTGATCTTTTTCAGCCTCATTCAATACCGCCTTAATTTTTAGCAACGAAGATTCAAAGGCTTTACGAATGGATTTGTCCGTCATCTTCTCCACCAGCTTCCCAGCAAACAACAACGCACTTCCCTCCTCTTGTGTAAACATAACAGGAGGAAGATGGTATCCATCCACAATAAAATATCCTTTGCCTGCTTCGGAACCGATCGGTACTCCTGCTTCCATCAAAGCTTTTACATCGCGATATACGGTACGCAAGCTAATCTCAAAACGATCTGCAATCTCTTCCGCTTTTATAACGCGTTTGGATTGCATCTGAATAAGAATAGCGGTTAGACGATCAATACGATTCATGCTATAAAAATAAAAAAAGCCACAGCATATACTGTGGCTTTTTAATTAATAAATCTGGTTGTTACCAATACACCGTGTATAACGCGACAATAATGCCTAATACAAGCAATGAACCTGCTGCAAAACCAGGTGACATCTTAAACATACTTTTTTCAATTATCAAACCATTTGGTATCACACCCCTTCTATTTTCAATGTTTGTAATGATGCTCATACCAATTACACAAAATATAAAAACAAATCCCATGCGATCGAGGAACGGAATTTCATAAACACCATCTGCATTCAACTTTGCAAAGTTGATCGGTTGAAGAAATGAAAGATCGGCAAATCTAGGTAATACCTTAAGGATGAGCGAAAAAATGAAACCTCCTATTGTTGCAAACAATGCTGCGTTCGATGTAGTCCGCTTCCAGAAAAACCCTAGAATGAACATGGCAAAAATTCCCGGCGAAACGAATCCAGTATATTCCTGAATATATTGAAAGCCTTGTTTTCCTTCTCCCATCAGCTTCTCTCCTACCAATAAAGAGAGCAATACAGCAAGAAAAATGGAAACAATCACCGAAATGCGTCCAAGGGCTACCATTTTTGATTCAGAGGCTTCCTTATTGATCGCTTTTTTATAAATATCCAAAGTGAAAATCGTTGCAATACTATTTGCTTTCCCAGCAAGAGAGGCAACTATGGCGGCCGTTAACGCGGCAAATGCAAGTCCTTTTAATCCGGTTGGTAATAAATTTAAAAGAGATGGGTACGCTTTGTTCACATCGATAATTCCCTTTGAATCCAACATCTCCTGAGCGAAATATCCTTTCTGGTGAAGTACGTAGGCAGCAATCCCGGGCAATACAACAATTACGGGCATTAACAACTTTAAAAAAGCCGCAAATAAAATTCCATTCCGGGCGGTTTTCAAATCGGCACCTAATGCGCGTTGCGTAATATATTGATTACATCCCCAATAATTTAAATTCGTGATCCACATACCACCTATCAAAACGGTGAGCCCTGGTAAATCCATATAATTAGGATTATCCGGTTTAAAGATCATATGAAAATGATCGTTGGCCTCGCTTGTTAATAAGGAGAAGCCGTTTAATAGACCTTCCTGTCCTGCTTCTTTAGCAACTAAATTAAGAGCGATGTAAGTCGCCACGAGGCCTCCCAAAACGAGGAAGAACACCTGGATAACATCAGTATATCCAATAACCTTCATACCTCCTAAAGTGATGAAGATTGAAAAAATGGCAAGCATAAAGATACACAGGTAGATATCGAAACCTGTTATTCCGCTGATGGCCAATGCACCTAAGTAAAGAATAGACATTAGGTTTACCACGATATAAAGCAGTAGCCAAAATATTGCCATGATCATCGCTACGGTTCCGTTATACCGTTGATGCAAAAACTGAGGCATCGTATAAATCTTATTCTTCAGGTAAACCGGAATGAAAAAGATAGCAACAATAATCAGTGTTGCTGCTGCCATCCATTCATACGTTGAGATCGCGAGACCCATTTTAAAACCAGACCCTGACATGCCGATAAATTGCTCGGCTGAAATATTGGAGGCAATCAAAGATGCTCCGATAGCCCACCAGGTTAGGGATCCTTCCGCAAGGAAGAAATCTTTTGAATCAGCATGCTTTTTCTTTTTTTGGTTATAAATCCAGTAGCCGTACCCGGTTACAATGACAAAATAAATCAGAAAGACTATGTAGTCAGTGGTTTGTAGTTCTTGCATCGGGCTTTAAAGATTTAGGATAGGTAAAATGGTTGTTGGTTATTGAATCGACGACCTTATCATGTTGAATGATCTTGATTCATGGTGTTTGTTTGTGAGGGGATTATTTTGTTCAAGTTTAACAAATAAAAGTCAGGTTCTTTTTTGAAACTAACAAAGAAAATCGTTTGCGAACAAAAATTTTATGTCCCTGCCTTTAAGTTTTTCTATATTGCCTTGCTAAGAAAGGTTTATAACAATTTCCAATAAAGATGAAAAACGGGCTATTAATCGATATGGACGGGGTTATTTATGGTGGCGATATTATGATTCCCGGCGCTGATACGTTCATTGAGCGTCTTATAAAAGAAAAGGTTCCTTTTACGTTTATGACAAATAACAGTCAGCGGACACCTTTGGAAACTGTGCGAAAACTTAAGAAATTAGGAATAGAAGTAACGGAAAACCACGTCTTTACCAGCGCCATGGCTACTGCCAAGTTTTTAGCCAGCCAAAGCACGAGAGGTACGGCCTATGTTTTGGGGGAAGGCGGATTGTTGAGCAGTCTTCATGACCAGGGATTAACATTGGTCGAAACAGATCCTGATTTTGTGGTTTTAGGAGAAGGCCGAAATTTTACGCTGGAAATGGTTCAACGCGCGGTGGATATGATTCTTGCGGGCGCAAAATTTATTACAACGAACCGCGACCCTTCGCCGAAACGAACGGGATGGAATAACTTAGGAATAGCAGCGACCACAGCAATGATTGAGGAAGCGACTGGCATAAAAGCATTTGTAGTAGGAAAACCCGGCCCCGTAATGATGCGCTCAGCCCGAAAATTTATAGGACTTGAAACGGCAGAGACAACTGTTATTGGCGATACTATGGATACGGACATTCAAGGTGGTGTGCAAATGGGTTACAAAACTGTTCTGGTTTTGTCGGGCGTATCCAGAAAAGAGGATATTCATCATTTTGCGTTTAAACCTGATCTGATCATACCTTCTGTTAAGGAGTTGGAACTACCGTTGCCCTGGTGGCCGAAAGGGTGAACGGTAAGTGGTAAGTGGTAAGTGGTAAGTAGTCTAATACCGGTTACCGGTTACCTCTTACTTCTTACTTCTTACTTCTTACCTCTTACCGATTACTATTCTGCGCATTACACATCGCATATCTGCACTCCTTGTTTTAACGAGGCAAGCTTATCTTCTCTTTTTGGTATGAACTCCTGAGAAACGAATCCTTTGAACCCTGTATCGACGATTGCTTTCATGATGGCAGGGTAATTCAATTCCTGAGTCTCATCAATTTCATTTCGGCCTGGAACTCCCCCGGTATGGTAATGAGAAATATACTTTTGATATTTCCGGATGGTGGCGATTACATCCCCTTCCATTATTTGCATGTGATAGATGTCGTATAAAAGTTTGAAACGGTCGGACCCAACTTTATCGCAAAGCGCCGCTCCCCAAGGCGTACGATCACACATATAATCTTCGTGATTTACTTTGCTGTTAAGTAATTCCATCACCATCGTCACTTTATACTTTTCGGCAATGGGCATTAATCTTTTTAATCCGATGGCGCAATTTTCCATTCCTTTTTCATCATCCATTCCTTTTCTGTTACCGGAAAAGCAAATGATTTGATTCATTCCCGCGTCAGCTACTTTCGGAATTATTTCAGAATAGCTTTTAACTAACTCGTCATGCAACTTAAGATCGTTGAAACCGTCTACAATTCCTTTGCCTGCACCGTTGGGCAAGGCAGAAGTAAGTCCGTACTTTTTTAAAACCGGCCACTCATCAGGACCTGTGAGTTCGATCGAAGACAAGCCTATATCTTTCGCTGCTTTGCATAGGTCTTCTAATGGAATGGAATTATAGCACCAACGACAAACGGAATGGTTTACTTTACCCGTAAGCTTTCCATCAAGTTGAGCTTCGGCCGCAGATAGCCGATGAGATAAGGCAGAACCTACCATTGCCGCCGCCGTTGCACCTACCATTTTTTTTAATGCACTTCTTCGGGATGGAGTACCAATTGTTTTTTCCATAGTGAATTGTTATCGAATCAAATTAGATCTTATCAAAAATTGAATGTGACTTCCATTCCATCACACATCGCAAATCTGCACGCCTTGTTTTAGGGATGCAATTTTATCCTCTCGTTTTGGAACAAACTCCTGGGCAACATACCCTTTGTAACCAGTTTCTACAATGGCCTTCATGATGGCAGGATAATTCAATTCCTGTGTTTCATCAATTTCATTTCGCCCCGGAACTCCACCGGTATGATAGTGAGAAATGTACTTTTGATATTTTTGTATGGTGGCGATTACATCCCCTTCCATGATCTGCATGTGATAGATGTCGTATAAAAGTTTGAAACGGTCTGAGCCTACCTTATCACAAAGCGAAGCACCCCATGGCGTACGATCGCACATATAATCTTTGTGATTTACCTTGCTGTTAAGCAGTTCCATCACTACGGTAACCTTATGTTTTTCAGCAATGGGCATAAGGCGTTTCAATCCAATAGCACAATTTTCCATTCCTTTTTCGTCATCCATACCTTTTCTGTTACCAGAGAAACATATGATTTGAGTCAGCCCGGCTGCTGCTGCTTTTGGAATTACTTCAGAATAACTTTTCACCAATTCATCATGAAGTAAAGGATTGTTAAATCCATCTTCAATTCCCTTACCTGCTCCCCAGGGCAATGCCGAGGTGAGGCCGTATTTTTTTAACACCGGCCATTCGTCAGGACCTGTAAGTTCGACAGAAGCGATGCCAATCTCCTTGGCGGCTTTACACAAATCTTCCAGGGCTATATCTTTATAGCACCAGCGGCAAACCGAATGATTCACTTTGCCTTTCAGTCCTTTTTCGAGTGTTGCTTCAGCCGCTGCAACACGATGAGAGAGAGCGGCTCCAGCCATTGCTGCGGCTGCAGTTCCGGCCATTTTCTTCAAAGCCATTCTTCGTGACGGGTTTTCGTTTGTTATTTTCATAATGTTATTTCATTAAGCCTGATCTGATTCTAAAATTAGAAATAAAATGCTTCACTAAATCTAATGATTCTCAGTCCGCATTAAAAATCTGAAGTACTCTGCAAACAGTGTTCAATTTATAAAATCGTGCCACTTAAAGTGGTCCGATGACTTTTCGCGCCTCCACCTTTATTTCTTTCTCAAGTCATAAATTCCGAACCACTATTCTGCAAGTTTATAAGCTTTTACGGACTGTTCACCTATACCAAAAAATAACGTTTTATTAAGGTCAATAACACTTCTTACATCACCTTTTACTTTAAAACCTGATACGGACTGATCGACGTATTGAAAATTTCCGTTGTCATTACCCTTTAACAGAATACCATAGTTTGCATCAAATTTTCCCAATCTTAATTTTGCGTGATTATTATTTCCGCATAAAAGAACATCTTCTTTACCATCGTTATCATAATCCAACACCGTAATGGTGTGGACGGGTGAATATTGTGCCTGGACCGGTAAAGGTGTTACGCTAAATTTTCCATCCGGACTACTCGTAAATAAAGTTGTCTCAAGGTGATTGGCCTGGAGATGTCCTGCACTGCTGAGGTCCTCTGGTTTAAAAATATCTTTTAAGGTGATGTCCGCATAGCTTTTATAGCTATTAAAGCGAGATCGTAAACTACCTATCTGTTCCAGCAATTCATCACGTGTTACATAGGGGAAACTTTTCCCTTGGATATAAAAGCAAAAGAATGGATCGACTGAGCCGTTCTTATCAAAATCCTTAAAGTAAATTTCAGCGGGCTCCTGGTCGGAGACCTTGCATTGCGTGTTTGTTCCCATGTTGCCGATTATCAGATCGGGCTTTTGATCATTATTAAAATCAGCTGTGTCAATTTTATTCCACCACCCGCTATAAGTTTTACTGAAATATTTATTGGTTTCATTTTGCAATGTATTATTGACATTCACAAAAACAGAAACAGGCAGCCATTCTCCCACCACGATCAAATCATTTTTTTTGTCTTGATTAATATCCAGCCAAACTGCATCGGTGATCATTCCAAAATTTTGCAACTGAGGTGCAATTGAATTGATCTGATCCGTAAAATTGCCCTTGCCGTCGTTGATCAACAGATAACTTGTTGGTGATTCCGGGTATCGGCCTGGTATTACTCTACCTCCAACAAACATGTCCGGGTGCCCATCCTGATTGATGTCATTTACAGCTATACAGCCTTTGCTTACGCGCATATCCGGTAAAGCATTCTTGTTTCTGGTGAAATTTCCTTTTCCATCATTGATGTATAACCGGTCTTGGAGTACAGCATCATCTTTATCATACGCGTGATAGCCTCCACTGGCAACGTAAAGGTCGGGATGACCGTCCTTATTCGCGTCAAAAAATACGGCATCAGCATCTACACTAAGTTTATCTGCTTCAAATGCCAGTGACGGTTGGCTAACAAACTTGTTGCCTTTCTTCTGAATGAACAAAGCGGCAGCTTGCCCATTTCCTCCTCCAACATATACATCTTCCAGGCCATCACCATTTACATCACCCTTCACAAGGCAAGGTGCTGTATAAGACAATTGATTTAACAATAATGGCTGACGTTTGAAATCATTTACTTTAACAGCAGTGCTATTGTATTTTACCGGCGAAGGTATTTCTTTAAACAGAGGGGGCTGATGAGGAGTCGTACTCTTGGTAACCTGTGCGCTGTCTTCCGAAAGCGTGAGCACTTGATTTGCTTTTACATTCACCACAATCTGCTCCTTACCACTTAACCATTTTATACGTACCGAATCCACAATCGTTTCTTTTCCCAGGCCAACGTGAAGCACTGGAGTTACTGTCGACAGATAACCTCGGGTAGGCATTTGTTCAAGATGTTGTTTTTTACCGTTGCTGCTTATCGTGATCTTTGCACCAACTCCCTGCGTATTGAGGCCCTTCCCGAGCAATTTTAGTTGTAAGAAATGATTATCCGGATTTTTATCGGACTCGTTTTGATAAATAAATGCCGGCTGATTGAGGTTGCTGACTACAATATCCAGATCACCATCATTGTCAAGGTCGGCATAAGCAGTACCGTTACTGTTCGAAGGCCGGTCCATGCCCCATTCTTTAGTTTTATTGGTAAATGCCACACCATCATTGGAAAAAATATAATTAACAACATTGGATGCCGGCATGTGGCTGATTATATCTAAAACGTCTTCTCTTTTAAGTCTGCCCTTGTCTTTAACAAAATCTTCCATGTATTTTATAAAATCCAGATTCGTATAGTCTCTGACGTAGCCATTGGTTACAAAAAGATCTTTCCATCCATCATTGTCATAATCTGCGAGTAATGCAGCCCAGCTCCAGTCCGTGTTGGAGATACCCGAAAGCTGGCCAACCTCGCTGAAGGTTCCATTTCCGTGGTTTAGATGGAGCATGTTCCGCATATATTGGTAATAAAATCCAGTACGGACATTCAATTCAAATTTTGCATAGTTATCGGGGGCCATCAACAGTTTTTGCCGGTGATTATCCTCCGGAAGCATATCGAGCGTAATAATATCCTGCCTGCCATCATTGTTAATATCACCGATATCATTGCCCATCGAAAAATGGCTGTTATGCCCCAGGCTCTCTTGGATTTTATCCGTAAAGGTTCCGTTTCGATTATTGATATAAAGATAGTCGGGAACGGTATAATCGTTGGAGATGTAAAAATCCTGCCATCCGTCATCATTCAAATCCGCAATTCCAACCCCAAGACCATACGTTAGAGCAGATCCACTAATTCCAGATTTCACAGTAACGTCTTCAAAATGTCCATTGGTTTGTTTAAAGAGTCTAACACCCTTTAACGGATCATCTTTTTTGAGAAGTTCTGCAGTGTTGACCTCATTAAGAATTGGCAACATGTTTGGATTATGGTTTAGCAAGATCGCGTCCAGATCGCCGTCGCGATCACAGTCAAAGAAATACGCTTGATTGCTGTAGGCGGCACTAGCCAAACCGTACTCTTTAGCTTTTTCAGTAAATCGAGGGACCTCGTTCTTATCATTACCTTCATTAATAAACAGTTGATTGACCCTGTTTTCGTCCTTGACCATACCTGAATAACAAACATACAGATCAAGTTTATTGTCACCATTAACATCAACCATAGTCACACCGGTTTTCCATGGGGCTTCTCTGCCCGCTACGCCAGCCGGCCCCGTAATATCTTCAAATTGAATGGCTGAACCTTTGCTACCTTTGTTCAGATAGAGCCGGTTTGAAGTCATATTGCCAGTAAAATAAATATCCTGTAACCCGTCGCCATTTACGTCACCAATGGCCACTCCCCCACCATTATAAAAATACTCATACATCATGACATTAGTATTTAGCCCTTCGGTTAGGGTATTGCTAAAGTCGACGTGAGTTTGTTCAGGTGATAGCAAGCTAAATAACGGATTGGCTATTGGAGCCGGGGGGCTTTCTTCTTTTGGGGGCGAGTTCCTGCAATTTGTCAATCCAACGATCACTGCCAACAGCATAAGATAAAGAGGGTACCTCGTTAATGATGTCAATTTTTTAAATGTTAGTCTGCTGATTAAAACAAAAATCTATGCCAGGATCGTGTCGCTGGCATAGATTTTAAATTAGTTAAAAATTGTTGTCGCGGCTATTAGTAACCGGGATTCTGAATCAGTTTATTATTTCGGTTCATTTCAATTAACGTGATTGGGGGAAAGTACAATTTGTCGTCCCATTTACGGTTTTCAGTTCCAACATCAAGATCCTGCACCGTGTACTTATAATCGTAATCGTCTTTGCTGTATTTATAAACGGCAACTGTTTTTCCAGGCTTTAACGTGGCGGTGACGAGCATGATTTTAACTTTTTCGCCCAAAGTTTCGGGAGCAATCATCCAGCGACGGGCGTCATAGAACCGTTGTTCTTCAAACATCATTTCTATATTACGCTCGTTTCGGTAACGCTCAACCAATGCAGTGCCAGATTCGGTAATGGCCGGCATACCAGCGCGGAATCGAATTTTGTTTAACCAGGTTTTTGCCGTTGTCTCATCTCCTAATTCCATGCAGGCTTCGACGTAATTGAAGACTACTTCCGTAAACCGGATTTGAGGTGAAGGTACTTCCTGGCGAGTATTCATATCCACAATAGCTGGATCGGGATCGCTAAATTTCCGGATCGAATACCCAGTACGGGTTCCGTTCCAGTTTTCAATGGAGCTATTCCGAGTATCCAAACCAAAATACGTCACCGGACTAGCGGAACTGCCGGTCTGATATTGTCCCATTTGGATTTGGCCATAAGGATCAACGCCCGCGCCATCCGGCGTACGAGGTTTCCACTGAGCACCATCGTAAAAGACAGACTCATAAAAACGAGGATCCCGATTCTCATAAGGCGCAGCTTTGTGAGTAGCATTATTCCAATCGAATTTGGTACCGTCCATCATTTCATAATCATCCACTAAGTTTTGCGTAGGCTGACTTGATGTCCAGCCATGGTAGCCGTTCATCCCGTTATTACGAGTATACCAGGAACCCCAATCATCGGCAGAAGCCCGGATATAGTATTTGGAGAAGATCGCATCTTTTTCTCCACCACCTCTGGATAAGAAAACACTTCGATAATTTGCTTTCGCATCTTCCAAAGACTCCGGAGCGGCCAGATCAAGTTTAT
>CAZAHL010000019.1:0-44211 GCA_964484845.1 uncultured Chryseolinea sp.
ACGCCAGAATCAGGAAGAACTTCAGGCTACTCAAGAAACCATCAGCAGAAAATACGATTCACTATTCAAAAAATTAGGTGATCTAAACCATCAATCAAAGTTTGATCAGCTCAAATCAATTACTTCTACGAAAAAAAGAAACGTTGAATACTACTTTGACATCATACGGAATCAGATACTAACCTTCTCGGAAGACCGAATGATGATCGAAGCGGTCAAAGCATTTAGATTAGCTTTCCAAAAAATTGGTGAAGATGTATCCAATGAGCAGATTCAACTGATGAGAAAAAATCTAAAGCTCTATTATGAAAAGGAGTTCATTCCAAAACTCCACGATAATATAAATTTAGGATCATTGGTAGAACAGTTTATGCCCACTGACATAAAGGTGTTGCTTCTTCAGTATTTATATATTTCCAATAACCCTCACCCAGTTGGCAAAAAGTCATTATTGGATGATCCCGGCGATGGAAGGGACTATAGCCAGACACATGCTCTATACCATCCCATTCTTCGTAATTTTCTAGAAAAGTTTGGATACTATGATATCTTTTTGATTGACGCCTCCACCGGGGACATGCTCTACAGTGTTTTTAAAGAAGTAGATTTTGCAACGAATTTATCCAAGGGATTATACCGTGACACTAACTTTGGAAAAGTTGTGAAAAACGCCATTCAAAGTACCGATAAAAATTTTGTACAGCTGATTGATTTTGAACCGTACGATCCCTCTTATCACGCACCTGCATCTTTCATCGCGTGCCCGATTTATGATGGCGATGAAAAAACGGGGATATTGGTATTTCAAATGCCTATCCATAAAATCAATCAGATTCTCACTGGAAATAATAAATGGCGAGAAGATGGTTTAGGAGAAAGTGGAGAGACCTTTATTGTGGGCAGCGACTATAAATTTCGATCTATTTCCCGGGAGCTTATTGAAGATCCAATTTCCCATCTGGCATCGCTGAAGAAACTGAAGTATGACGTGTCGACTATTCAGCAAATCAAAAAGATGGAAACAAATATTTTGCTGGAAGAAATAAGATTAGAGTCGGTAGCAAAGGCTTTGAATGGTAAGACAGCCACGCAAATGGAAAGAAATGCTCTCGGAATTGACCTGCTTAGTTCTTTTGCACCACTAGACATTCAAGATGTTCATTGGATCATCATGTCTACGATGAAAGAGGATGAAGCATCAATGCAAATTAATTCGCTAAGAGAAGAGAATTCGACCGTTTAAATTTAAAAGTGCGCTATAAGTACAAAAAAAGGCTGACCATTAGAGGCCAGCCTTTTTTTAACCCATATGGGTTTATTCCTTTAAGAAGAGTTCTAACTCAACACGTCTGTTTTGTGCTCTTCCGGCAGAAGTGGCATTTGTTGCAATAGGCCGGGCTTCTCCGTATCCTGTTGCTTCCAATCTGCCTTCTGTTATTCCCTTGGTGACAAGATAAGCTTTCACTGAATTAACACGCTCCTGCGACAGTTTCTGGTTCGTGGCGTCGCTTCCCTGTGAATCTGTATAGCCACCCATTCTTAAACTGTAATCCGTATATTCTCCCATGATGCTTACAATCTCATCGAGCATAGGATACGATGCTGCCTTCAATGTTGCTTTACCTGTTTCAAAGTAAATTCCACGTGTAGCAAAATTCAATCGTTTCTTAACGGCTTCCTTTATTTCAGGGCAACCGTTGGCTGTTCCTTCACCTTTCGTGGCAGGGCAACGGTCCTCAGTGTCTGGAACACCATCCCCATCGCTATCCGCCGGACAACCGGTTTCATCAACCTTTACCCCGGAAGGGGTATTGGCGCATTTGTCTTTCGAATCTTCAACACCATCTTTATCCGTATCGGGACATCCTTGGAACGTATCCAGGCCGGCAACATTAGGACATTTATCATTGGCATCTTCAACACCATCATTATCACTATCGGGGCATCCGGCAAAGCGTGCAACACCAGGAACATCTGGACATTTGTCGTTGATGTCGGAGACGCTATCACTGTCCCTGTCTGGACAACCTTCAAGTAACGCAGAACCTACGTCGTTCGGGCATTTATCTAAATAATCCGGAACATCGTCCTTGTCGGTATCGACGGGACAACCTTTAGAATCGACCGTTGCTTCGGATGGAGTATCCGGACAATTATCCCTTCTATCGGAAACCCCATCGTTGTCAGTATCCTTCGGCTTCCTCAAGTTGAAAACTAAACCGGCGCTATGTTGCAGGTAAAAGTCGTTTCCACCTTCGTCAACACCATCCCATGCATCAAACAAGGGCGCGTTCATGGTGTTCGAAAGCTCAAGGCCTATGCGCTCATTAAACTGAAATAAAATACCTGCGCCAAATGCCAGGTTGCCTTTAAATTCGCCATCACTAATGGTGCCCTTATCTAAATGGGTGTAGCGGCTGGATTCAATATAAGTGCCACCAATTCCACCGACTAAAAATGGAGCAATAGCGGCAGTCTCCTTAAATATATAGCCGTTGTTGAATTTATATTTCAGTTTTAGATTCAATACTAAGAAATCTGCATTGACACCCGCGGTACCAGCATCATTTTGGTATCTCAACTGGTTAAATGAAAATTTTTCAACGAGGTTAAAGGATGAATTCAAATATTGCTGCAGCGAAATAGCAGCCCCGGGTTTCAGGAATTCAAACTCATAAAAGTGATGTTCATTACCGTTAAGGTCACCGTCGTATTCAGTTAACGTGCCATGTATTCCCAGGGCGCCACTTTGACTATACGCACCAATGGCTGATGTGGCGATCAACGCCACTGACAGGAAAAAGAGCTGGTAAAATTTTGCTTTCATAAGAGAGGGGATTAATTCCTATGAAATGAGCCAAAAAAGGTGCCAGCAATAATAATTCGAATAGACAACGCTGAAGCTATTGGTTTGTGGTGTCTATTCCCCACATGGAGCTGACTGGGTAAGGTTCGCTCAAAAATGAAGCTCAAGCGGCACACCTTAAAGCAAGGGTAAAATAGTAAGAAACAGGCCCGTTTTTAAGAAAAAACCGATAATCATGGAAGCAATAGAAGACGTTTGATAAAGTTGCGCCCCATCATGACGCTATTCCGCAAGCAACTTTTTCAAGGCCTCACTAACATTTTTGAAATTGAATTTTTCAATGATTTGATCCATCGATCTGTTAATTTCCTCTAAGCAAAGATTTCCAATGCTTCCTTCATGGGTATGATTGACGTGTAGGGCAGGAGCATATTTCCCTTGCTCAATATCCAATCCTATTTTCTTGTATGCATCCCGGAAGGGCATGCCACCAAGGACTAGTTTGTTAACCTCCTCCACACTGAATAAAAATTTGTATTTATCTTCTGCCAGTATATTTTCCTTAACTACAACCTTTGAAAGCATGAGATGAGCCATTTGAAGGCAGTCCTTCAAATTTTGAATAGCAGGAAAAAGCATTTCTTTTAATAACTGCATATCGCGATGATATCCGGATGGAAGGTTGGCCATACACAAGGCAATATCATTTGGCAATGCTTGTAATTGATTGCATTTCGCTCGGATTAATTCGAATACATCCGGATTTTTTTTATGAGGCATGATGCTTGACCCTGTAGTCAACTCATCCGGGAAGCTGATAAATCCAAAATTTTGATTGAGAAATAAACAAGCATCCATGGAGAGCTTGGAAAGTGTAGATGCTATGTTTGACAGTGCACTTGCCACAATCCTTTCGGTCTTACCTCTACCCATCTGCGCGTAAACAACATTGTAATTCAAATCATCAAATCCCAATAAAGCTGTTGTCATGGTTCTATTTAATGGAAAGGACGATCCATACCCAGCAGCAGACCCCAACGGATTTTTATTGACAACACGATAAGCCGCTTCCAGCGTAATAAGATCGTCTACCAAACTTTCAGCATAGGCGCCAAACCATAATCCAAAAGAAGACGGCATTGCCAATTGCAAATGTGTATAGCCAGGTAGTAAATGTTCTTTGAATTTTTCGCTTTGCGACAGCAGCAAGGCAAAAAGAGTCTTTACTTCTTTGACGACCTCTTCAATTTCATACCTTAAATAAAGTTTTACATCCAGGAGTACCTGGTCGTTGCGTGAACGGCCGCTGTGAATCTTTTTTCCTACTTCGCCGCGTTTTTTGGTTAATTCAATTTCAATTTGTGAGTGGATATCCTCTACACCTTTTTCCAGGTTGAAATCACCCGCATCAATCTTATCGTAAATATTTTTTAGCTCAGCGGAAAGTACGTTCAGCTCATTAGCTTTTAAAAGTCCGATGGATTCCAGCATACGTATGTGGGCCAGCGACCCCAGTACATCGAACCGGGCCATATACATGTCCATTTCCTGGTCTCTGCCTACGGTGAATTTTTCTACTTCCTTTAAAGATCCTTTATCCTTTTGCCACAGCTTTGTTTCCATTGTTTTTCTATACGTTGAGGAATGTAGATTGTAATGTGCTAATGATTTCTTCCGTTGTCCTGATCGAAGCGTACTCATCTTTCAGGTTTGCCAAAGATAGTTGATGCACCACCTCCGATTCATATTTAATTCCATTAATTGTAATTTTATCAAAACAGGCTGTAGCATCGGCGGCTACAACAGTCTTAATACCCAAATCACCTGCAGTCCGGGCTGTTGCCTCAACAGAGTTATTTGTCACGAAGCCCGTAATCACTAGTTCCGAAATCTTAAGGTCGTTCAGATGTTGTTCTAAATCTGTTTTTATAAATGCGCTGGCGGTTGTTTTTTGCAGGAGCTTTTCACCCTTCCTTATACCTATAAAGTCCATTAATTTATTTCCTATGCTGTCCGGCCAAAACGGAGATGTTTTGGTAATTGAACAATGCTGCACGATGATGACTGGCAAGAGCTTTGTTCGCCAATAATCAAGCAAGGCTTTAATATTCATCTCTGCTTGAGGATTATTTCTGTTCCCTCCCCAATGTTCTTCCGCTTTTATACCATCTTGAGCATCTATAATGATCAAAGCCGGTTTTCGTGAAGTCTCCATTATAAGATGACATTATTGAGTAACCCTATGTAGGTATCAATCCCTTTTTCTATCTCATTTAAATAAATGAACTCATCCGCAGAATGCGAGCGAGCAGAATCGCCAGGTCCGATCTTTACGGAAGGAACGGGTATTAACGCTTGATCGGATGTGGTGGGCGAACCATATAATCGGATGCCCATGGATTGAGCAGACCCAACCAGGGGATGATCCATCGAAATACCGGATGAACGTATTCGCAGCGACCGGGGATTCACGTCACAGGTTACATGACTTTTTATAATCTCCAATGTTTCCTCCAGTGAGTAAGCGTCAGTCACTCTTACATCAACTGTAAATTTACATTCAGCAGGTACTACGTTGTGTTGACTTCCGGAATTAATAATAGTTACGGTCATTTTCATTTCGCCTAATGAAGCGGAACGCTTTGGGAATTTGAAAGTTTTCAACCATTCGATATCGGGAAGTGCAGCATAAATAGCATTCACGCCTTCTTCACGAGCTGCATGTCCCGGTTTACCTTTTGCGATACAATCGAGTACCATCAATCCTTTTTCGGCCGTTGCCATCTCACATAACGTCGGCTCACCCACAATGGCACAATCGATCTTGGGCAATGATGTCCAGATGCTTTCAATTCCGCCAGTACCTGAGATTTCTTCCTCTGCAGACGCAGCAAAAATCACATTGTATCGAAGATCGGAGCGGTTATGATAATGCAGGAAGGCACCAATAAGCGAAACTAACGGACCGCCTGCATCGTTACTTCCCAGTCCAAAAAGTTTACCATCAATAATTTCAGCTTTGAAAGGATCCCGAGTATATCCTGTGTTGGGGCGCACGGTGTCATGATGCGAGTTTAGTAGTATGGTCGGCTTTAAATCACTAAAGTGTTTGTTTTGAACCCAAACATTATTGTTTATACGGGAGGGTATTACTCCCTCTGTTTCGAAAAAAGTCTGCAAAAGAAAAGCTGTTCCTTCTTCCTCCTTACTAAAGGATGGAATCTCAATGAGCTTGATCAATAAATCTGTAGCCTTTTTGTATAGTGTTTTCATATTTAGATTCTCACGGTTGAGATACCTTTAGCTTTCAAAATCACACTGCCACCTACACACCAGAGCACGGAAAGTCACGCTGTTATCAATGTGCCTTCTGTCTTTGCGCTTGTGTTTTTTACTAAATCGCGAGCCTCTCCAATTAAGACCTCTTTTACACCTGAATCAATGGCGGCGTAGGCATTTTCAAGTTTCGGAAGAATCCCATTTGCAAACACCTTTTGACCTAAAAGCTCTTCGTATAAAATCCTTGGCAAATGGTGAATCACGGAATCAAGGTTGTTTATATCGCGTAGCACCCCTTTCTTTTCAAAACAATAAATCAGCCTGACATGAAATTGGACGCTAAGTGCAACGGCAAGCACAGACGCAATAGTATCGGCGTTGGTATTCAGAATATTTCCTTCGGCATGGGTCAGGGGTGCAAATACAGGCACTATATTTTGATTTAACAGCACTACCAGTAACTGACGATTTACATTCTCCATCCGAATGTCGCCGACAAAACCGTAATCTATGTCTTTTACCGGCCGTTTCGTCGCCAGAATTAAATTTCCGTCAGCCCCTGTTACGCCCAATGAGTTGCAACCTCTATGCTGGAGCTGAGCTACAATTTGTTTGTTCACCAGTCCGCCGTAGACCATTGTTACAAGGTCAAGGGTCTCCGCATCAGTAATCCTACGGCCATTTACATATTTAGATTCTATTCCTAATTGCTCGCCCAACTTCGTGGCGATTTTTCCGCCACCATGAATTAAAATTTTCCGTTCTTTAATGGACGCAAAGTCATCTAAAAACGAATGCAATGCTGACGGATTATCCAGCACATTCCCTCCAATTTTGATGATGAATAATTTGTCCATGAAATGAAAACGTCAGCTAATTTCGATCCTTATATTACAGTGAGTTATTTAATAATTCAGCCAATACAGCTTGAGCGGCCCACGTACGATTCGAAGCTTGTTGTGTTACAATACTATTTGGCCCATCTAAAATTTCATCGCTCAACTCTACATTCCTTCTCACCGGAAGGCAATGCATAACCTTAGCCCTATTCGTCAATTCCAACTTTTTATTGGATAACATCCACTCCGGATCATTGCAGTAAATTTTTCCGTAGTCAGTATAAGTGCTCCAGTTTTTTACATATACAAAGTCTGCGCCCTTTAGTGCCTCATCTTGATTATGTATGATCGTTGCACCCTTGGTAAAGGCTTTATCAAGTTCATAATCTTCCGGGTGGGTTATGATAAAATCCGCCTCACCCCAAGCATTGATCCATTGTGAAAAACTATTGGCTACACATTGCGGCAACGCCTTTACGTGAGGAGCCCAGGTCAATACTATTTTTGGTTTACGCTTTTCTTTATAGGTTTCGGTGATGGTAATAATATCGGTCAGGCTTTGCAACGGATGCAATGTGGAACTCTCTAAGCTTACTACCGGAATTCCAGCATATTTAGTAAATTGTTGAATGTATAATTCACTGTAATCTTCAGCTTTATTCTTTAATGACGGGAATGTTCTTATTCCCAGAATATCGAAATATTTTCCAAGGATCGGCGCAGCATCCTTTACATGTTCTACCGTGTTACCACTCATAATGGCCTCATCCTCAAATTCCAACATCCAACCATCCTGGCCAACATTAAATACAATCGCCTCCATACCTAAGTTTTGAGCTGCAATCTGCGTGCTTAAACGCGTACGCATACTTGGGTTGAGGAATAGCAAACCGATGCGTTTGTTAGCACCCAACGACTTGTCTTTAAAAGGATCAGCCATATACGCAAGGGCTTGTTGCACCAGGCTATTAATATTACCGACATCTTTTACAGAGATAAAATTCTTCATGTCAATTCTTTTTTCAATGCGGATATGAAAATATCAATTTCACCTTTATTTAATCCTAACGACGGCAATAACCTGATGGTATGGGGTTTTGCTTCACCTACAAAAATATGGTGTTCGAATAATAAATTATTCCGGACTGCTTTTTTTTCTTCCGGCAAATCAAATCCGATCATGAGTCCCCTTCCACGAAGTCTTTGCACATTTTCCACCCCTACAAGTTCAGCCATCAGATATGCGCCCATCAACGCAGCGTTTGCTATGAGGTTTTCCTTTTCGATAACCTCCAACACTGCCAAACACGCCACGGCAGCAAGGTAATTACCACCGAACGTAGTCCCTAACATACCGCTCCACGGTTTGATATCGCCTTGAATTAATACGCCTCCTACCGGGAAACCGTTCCCCATCCCTTTCGCCATTGTAATCAGGTGAGGTCTAATTCCCGCATATTGATGTGAAAAGAATTTTCCTGTTCGCCCGTAACCGGATTGAATTTCGTCCAGGATCAAAAGAGAATCATTTTTTCTGCATTCCTTATCCAAGAATTGTAAAAAAGAATCTTCTGGTAATTGAATGCCCCCAACCCCTTGTATACCCTCAATTATGACAGCCGCAACATCATCATCCAAAACATTTCTGAATGCTTCTTCGTCATTCATTGGAACAAAAATAATTTCATGACCAGCATTAAAAGGCGAAACGATCTTGGGATTATCGGTTACCGCCACGGCGCCTGATGTCCTGCCGTGAAATGCGTTTTTAAAAGCAATGATCTTTTTGCGTCCGGTGACAAAAGAGGCCACCTTTAGCGCATTCTCATTCGCTTCAGCCCCCGAGTTGCAAAGGAAGAGTTGGTAGTCGGGGTAACCTGATACAAGGCCTAATTTATCGGCAAGCTTTTCTTGCAGAGGATTCTGGACGCTATTAGAGTAGAAAGAAATATTTTTTAATTGCTCTGAAATGGATTTTACGTAATGAGGATGAGAGTGTCCAATAGAAATAACAGCATGACCTCCATAGAGATCTAGATATTTTACACCTTTATCATCGAACAGCCACGAGCCTTCGCCTTTTACGGGAGTAATGTTAAAGAGGGGGTATACGTCAAATAGTTTCATAGGGATAGAGCTGACAGCTTACAGCAGAAAGCTTGCGTTTAGAAATGTGCTTGTTGTATTCACGTATAATCATGTATTGAAAATAAATTCAGTAGTTGATGCTACTCACTTTCTTACCTTTTGAATTAGGCCTATCAGCATTGCTTTTATTTCGCTTATATCCTTGTCTAATTTTGAATATATGTCCTTATCTAAATACTGAAGCTCAAACGACAAATACGATAAATACTGAACTTCCTGCATTGAACCAAATGCGTGCTGAAGGTAACGAGCAAAGTCAGGTTGCGTATACTTTCCGCATCCTTCTGCAATGTTTGTCGGAGTTGAAGTAGCAGCCCTACGAATTTGATTAACAAGTCCATATTGTTCTTCCTTTGGAAACGCACGCGTCACCTTGTAAATAGAGAGTACCAGTTTATGGCTTTTTTCCCAAACAACGAGTTTTCTGTAATCTTTCATATAACGTTAAATTTTGTTTTCAATTCAAGCTGACTGCGTTCAATTTATAGCACACAGCTTACGGTCGTACGAACAAGCTGTTCGCTGTCAGCTGTAAGCTGATTGCTAAAAAACCACACTTTTCAATTTCAACCCCGCCGTCTCTTCAAGTCCGCACATCAAATTCATGTTTTGAACAGCTTGTCCGGAGGCGCCCTTCAATAAATTATCGGTCACCGAGTGAACAACTAATTTGTCTTTTTCTTTTTCTAAAGCGATCAGGCACTTGTTGGTGTTGACAACTTGTTTAAGATCGATCATCTTATCGGATACAAATGTAAATGGATCACCGTTGTAAAAATCCTTATACAGTTCTTTCAATTCTTCCAGCGATTTATTCACCACAATACAAGAGCTTACAAAGATTCCGCGGGCAAAATCTCCTCTCCATGGGATGAAATTTACTTCGCCTGAGAAACCTGGTTGCAGTTGCTGCAGCGTTTGGTTAATTTCTTTAACGTGTTGATGGGTAAGAGTTTTATAAGCCGAAATATTATTAGCCCGCCAGGTAAAGTGTGTGGTGTCTTGAAGTTTTTGTCCTGCCCCCGTGGAGCCAGTGATACCGGTTGTATAGGTTTCTCTTAACAAACCTGCTTTTGCCAACGGTATCAATCCCAGTTCAATGGTGGTTGCAAAACAACCTGGATTGGCAATGTTGTTAGCGCTCTTAATTACCTCCCGGTTTACCTCGGGCAGCCCGTATACAAATTCACGTCCAGGCAACTTATCGCCTAATCTAAAGTCCTGACTAAGGTCGATGATTTTCACGTTGGCCGGTATGAAATTTTCCAGCAGGAATTTTTTGCTTTCGCCATGACCAAGACATAGGAAAATTACATCAACATCGTGTTGTATACTATCCGTAAATGTCAATTCGGTTTCTCCCAGTAAATCGGGATGGGCAGAATGTAAGGGATTCCCTGCATTGCTTCTGCTATGAACGAAAATCAATTCCGCATCAGGATGATTCAGCAGTAATCTTATCGTTTCGCCCCCTGTGTATCCAGCACCTCCGATAATTCCTACGTTGACTTTTTTCATGGAATTGTTAATTCTTAGAGTTTTCGTCTTTGACCTGGTGATAGATCATCGTTTGGTTTCCAAATATTTTTGAAAATCCTCTAACGTCATCTCCCGTCCAACCTAAGTTCATTTCACCATACTTGCCAAATTTAGAAGACATCAGGTCATTGTTTGATTGAATTCCCAGAACTTGAAAACGGTATGGATATAATTGGATTTTTACTTCGCCTGTTACTTGCTGTTGCGTGCTCGACAGATACGCTTCAAGATCGCGCATAACGGGATCAAGATATTGGCCTTCGTGTAACCAGTTTCCGTAGAATTGCGCCAGCTGATCTTTCCAGGTTAATTGCCATTTTGTAAGAACGTGTTTTTCCAGGGCATGGTGCGCTTTGATCACAACCATAGGAGCGGCCGCCTCAAATCCCACTCGCCCTTTTATTCCGATGATTGTATCACCGACATGGACGTCTCGGCCAATGCCATAAGGACCTGCTATATTCTGCAAGAACTGTATGGCCTCAACGGGATGCTCAAAGTTTTTTTGGTTTACCTTTTTTAACTCTCCCGTTTCAAAGTATAGACTTAGTTCTTCCGTATTCGTTTTCGTTACCTGGGTTGGCCAAGCTTCTTCCGGCAACATACCGAGGGATTTAAGTGTTTCCTTTCCTCCCACAGAAGTGCCCCAGATTCCCTTATTGATGGAGTACATCGCCTTTTCAAAATTCATCTCCACTCCCTTTGATTTGAGGTAATTAATTTCTTCCTCACGTGAAAGTTTGAGATCTCTTATTGGAGTAATGATTTCAACGCCTGGAATAAGGACGTGAAAAATCATATCAAACCGCACTTGATCATTGCCGGCTCCAGTGCTACCGTGGGCGACAGCATCGGCATTTAAGGTCTTGGCATAGTTTGCCGTTGCTAACGCCTGAGACATCCGCTCAGCACTGACACTTAAAGGGTACGTGTTATTCTTTAATACATTCCCGTAGATCAAAAACCGGATTACTTTTTCATAATAGTTTTTTGTTTCATCTACGGTTTTATGTGAAGCTACCCCGAGATTTTTTGCACGCTGTTCAATCGTTCTTAACTCTTCAGCGTCAAAACCTCCTGTGTTAACGGTAATGGTATGCACTTCGAATCCTCTGTCTTCACTTAGATATTTAACGCAGTACGAAGTGTCCAATCCACCACTAAATGCTACTAAGACTTTCTTTTTCATTTTGATATTAATTTAACCTCAAAGTTTACCAAATAAGGTATCGTCATCCTTGGCGATGTTAAGCTTGTAATTTCAACCATGCTCGTTGGATTACCAAAAAAATATGCCCAGTAGTGACCTTCTTTTTTGGGAAGAATCCCCGTTACTACCTTCTTTTTTCCGGAAAGACTTAAGTAATACGAACTGTTTAAAACGCAACCATCGTTCAAATAATTTCTGATTGCCTTTGAACTCGCGGCGGTGAGTTGAAAGATCCTGTTCAGCGGATACTTCCATTTTCTTGTTTTCGTTAGCTATTGACTGTGCCGCTAATTCAGCCGCTTTAATCTTCGCTTCTGCTTCTACAGGATCGAAAAGCATCGCAGTGCACATACAATTCTTGCGGCCTTTGCTCATCAGGATCTCATAGTTCACACAACTCTGGCAACCCTTCCAAAACTCCTCATCGTTGGTGAGCTCAGAATAAGTAACAGGTTCGTAGCCCAGATCAGAGTTAATCTTCATAACAGCTAGACCGGTTGTAAGTCCAAATATTTTAGCGTCCGGATATTTTTCTCTCGATAACTGGAAAATCTTTCTTTTTATTTCAGTAGCCACTCCCGTCTTGCGGAAGGCAGGTGCTACAATAAGACCCGAATTGGCCACATATTTTTCGTGCTCCCAGGCTTCGATATAACAAAATCCTACCCAGGTGCCATCCTGAGTGGTCGCTATAACGGCTTTTCCTTCCCTCATTTTTTTTTCAAGGTAGGCGGGTGAGCGCTTGGCGATACCTGTGCCGCGCGCTTTGGCCGATTCTTCCATCTCATTAGTGATGGTTTCTGCGTAAGGTATATCGTCAGACGTAGCAATTCTGACAATGAGTTTATGATTTTCCAATGTTTTAATGTAGTAGTTGCTGTGAACAATTAAACAACCGTGCTGAAGCACAAAAAGCGCAATGTCCTGGACATCACGTCTTTCCTATTAGGTGTGATGAAGGTATCAGATACGCACGAAGCGCGTCGGGCGGGGTCGCCTGGTCACCGTGCAGGCAATATTAAAGAACTGCATAGTTCTCTTGGAGTGGTAAGCAGCAAACGCTGCCGAAAGGATGGTGAACAATGTTTTCAATTTCTTATCAGTCTTTAAAGTGAACGTTAGAGGAAATTCATTCAGTTTATTTTTGGTTTCGTTTACAATGCAAAATTAAACGATAAAGTTTTGTAAAAGGCAAGGTTTTTGAACAAAACCCAAAAATATTTTTTTTACTAACGAAAGTTTGTAATGAATTAAATAAATGAACGTTAAGCTATCTTATCGGTTACTATCTTTGTGCATCGTTAAACATTATTAAATGCAAATCAAAAAAATAGTTGTCGCAAGCATTTTCTTTTTATTAATTATCGCGTTGGGCCTCATTTTCAGACCTCTCCCAAGCCCTTCTCCTGATAATACACTAAGAAGCTATGGAACCATCGAAGTGGTCCTGGAAACGGGCACTAAAGACGTCGTCTTTAAATTAAAAGATGATGACCGGTTTTACTTCATCAAAAAGGACTTAGAGAAAGGTCTTACTTTTAGTGAATTGCAGCGCGAGCTCTCCGGCAAATCCGTAGAGATCTATTATGTAAAGCATTGGACGCCGGTCGACCCCCTTCGGGTGAAGCACATTACAAAGGTTGACTTGAATAAAATGACGTTGTATTCCAAGAACTAAGATAATTTCTGCGGTAAGCCACTGGTTGCGATAACAGGCTGCTAAGGAGTTCGTACCAAGACTAGCTTACCGATTTTTTCCACGAAACTGTCACCGAATCTCAACGCAATTTTGTAAATGTATACACCATTGGCAAGATCGTTACCATTTGGATCCGTGCCATTCCAAGTAAATTCATTGGTACCGATGTGAAAAGAGGAAAAATAGTTATTGCCATACTGACCAATCAACTTCCCGTTAACGGTTAATAACTGCATTTCAAAAACTTCTGGCAAATCATTTCCGCTTATTACGACTTTAAAGTTAACCTCATTAGTGAAAGGGTTGGGAAATGGATCCGTGATGTTTATGGTGCTCTCATCGTTTACAATGAACTGGATTTCATACGGGACGCTTCCGCTGCTGTTTTTACGGGCGTCTTCCGCTTCCACACGCAACGTATATTTGCCATTTGACAAATTCGAAGGGCGGAATTCTATTTTAAAGTCAGATGTATCGGTTGCTGGATACCATTGTATTTCTTCCTCTGTAAGGAGTATCCGGATCGGATCACACAGTTCTGCATCACAAGGATAGGAAAGGTAAATTCGCATTCCTGTTGTATCGGTTTTAAGGACGTACTTGTTCTCATCCCAAACTTTTATCAGGATAATAGGATTTGAAGAGACGAAATCTCCACTTTCAATATATTGACCATCAATGGAAACATCGAGCACAGGTCTAACGCTCTCCTCCTTTACATGAAGATAATCTTGGAACTGAAGAACATTGTTATCATAATACTGTTCGGGAGTAATTTTTGGATTTACAAAAACATTGACATCGTTTAACCCGCCTTTATTAATGGTATTGATGTCGATATAAAAATGGGTGGTGTCGCCTGGAAGCGGTGCTTTAATTTTAATTTCTTCGTTCTGTGATGTATGGTAAGTCTGGTTAACAACTTCATAACGTAGCGTTAATGAATCAGGGAAAGTCTTTTCAGTGATATTCACAAAGCTGTAATCTCCTTTCCATACTTCCCCTTCATTTAAAATTTGCTGTTCTTCTGCCCCGTTAAACATTAACATTCCTTCGGGCACCGGAGTATAAATCACAATCCATTTTTTCAATTGCGCAGCAGTAAGATTCAGTTCGTCTGTGACCTTGAAAACTAATTTGACATACGGAAATTCAGCGGCATCAATGCTGCTTAAATTCTGATCGCCTGTCACATCGGAAAGCATTATCTCTGCTTCTCCGTTGAGCTGTATGCCAATGACATCGTAACTAACGTTGTCACCGAGGTCGATCCCTGAATTTCGGGTAATGAGGGATTGCCAGTTTAACGCAGGTCCAATTAAACCTGAAGTCATGGAACCTGAGGCGTAACGACCGGTAATAGTTTTGTTGACATTCAACTCCTGCAAATCCCCGGGAGATCCGGACGATCTAGAAATAGTAGCCGACCCCGGAGCTAATCCTTTTCGGCCAAAAATTACGATGGGCTCACCCGGTAACAATCCATCAATCTGGGCCACTGAAATCCCAAATTCACCTAGTTTTATTTTAGCTGCTACGGGCCATGCGCTGTACTGAGCATCGCCGATATTAAAGAGCACGACGGAGTCGCCATCCTGAACATTATCAACAAATTGAATGATATCAAAATTGTTTCCAGTCACCATATCACCAGGCACATAATTGTTGATCACCCAAGGTTCGCGGCCGCAAGCGCGATTTGCCCGGTTGTACCATTTGAATTGCACTCCGATGTAAGGCACAGCAGAATTCTTGTCGAACGCTATAAGATTGATGGAATTGTCGCGGCAAGTAAAACCTTGCTGCGTGAGATTAAATTCCTCGCCATTTATTTTGATGTTGACGTCCGTATTCAGCGAGGGATGATTTGATCCGAACGTCTTTATATCAATGGAGGTAACCGTTTCTTTAAAACTCAATCTTCTCGACGTTGCATCCTTGACTAATCCTGTCGTTTCATTTTCTAGATATTGGGGGAAATGGACCTGACCCCAACCCTCCGGTCCGTTGTTAATGTAGGTGAATGAACTTTGCGTCCAGTCAATACTTTCTTCTGGTAAAGGATCGGCTATTTTTGTACGCCAGTAGTAAGCAAGCGTATCCGCTTCAAGGAGATCAACGACTTGTCGTGCGAGAACTTTGCCGGTTACCGTAAGCTGCTTTTTGTACGGACTATTAAAGCTATTAATTGTATCGATCTCAACAATAAACTTACGTTCACCAGAAAGAAGATCGGTAGTTTGAAAGGAGAGACTTATCTGCGAAGAATTAACGATCCCATAATTTAACGGAAACAAATTTTTTGTTCCGTTCAATGGAATGACAAAACCGAGGGAGGCGACATTATTTTCTTTGTCCATTTCAGCAATTACATCGTCCGGATCAACTGTTATTCTGAAAGCATTATTTCCGGAACCTTGCTCTCTACCTTTTTTAATGATAAAGAGTAAGGTGTCGCTGTATTTCGTAACAGGGTATAGTGAATCGTACACGATCGTAGAGTTATCGTTGAGAGTACGAACCACTTCAATGCGAGTTGTGTCTGGTTTCGCTTGGCCGAAATTTCGAACGATAAGTTTCAACCCAAAGGACTCTGTTAAAGCTGTTACAGGCTGACCATCTAGCGATTGAATAGAAACATGATCGTTATTGATTTCAAGATCAGCTTTTGGCGCTCCGAATAGACGAACAGCAGGATCGCCTATCAATACCATTTGCTGTACCGTGCTGGTGTTTGCTGGAATATCCGACGTAGTGGACATGTATTTTCTGGCAGCTTCCTTTTGGATGTCACCAATTCCTTTATATATATAGGTGGAATCACCGTACCCTACCTCATAAAAGTGATCTGAGTAACGCTTTAGTAAGTTTGTAAGTCCATACGAACTGTGAGCAATAAATGCGGTAGCACCTTTATCGCGTGCTAATACCCAATCTTCGCCGAAAGTAGTATATGGTAAAAAGTAAGATCCAACATTGCAACCGTTCATAAGAAGCGTCGGGTATTTTCCCTTGTTATTATATCCCATCACCGGGTTTGTAACGTACCCAATATCAAAATCAAGATTTGTAGCCGAGGAGTGTCCAAAAAATGTGATCAAGTTTACTCCTTCGTTCACCTGTTTTGACACGTTAACCATTTGAATTTCCTTTGAGTATTTTGCCAGCGCCGCCACTTTTCCACCCAGATGAAAATCTTCAGCTACTGTTTGTAGTTCCTTTAGATAAGATTGTAATAGTTCGGGCTCGCCCTCTTCTCGGCCGCCGCTTAGGTGCAGCACATTCTTACGCCATAAGTTATCGTAAGGAAGACTCTCCATTTCCTTTACTTTGTTAAGATAGGCCGCTACACCATCCGGCGTATTGGCGGGTATACGACCCGTTGGAATTGCCGGTTCATACTGCGTCCCGGACAGGCCCGCTGAATAGGCCATGTCAGATCCAGGATATCCTGAGGAGGGAATCAGATCTTTAAACTGCGTAAATCCAGCAGGATTTCGGTGGTATTTATAGTAAATATCAAGTCCTTTTCCAATTAGAAGCAAATACTTCGGAGGACTCGTGTTTGCCAAAAATTTTAGAAAATGATAAATGCCTAAGGGAGAAGTTTCTCCATAGTTAAACTGGTCGTATAGCTGTTGAATGTTGACGGTGAGCGTATCGTAATTTCCTCCGTCAGACGAAGCCCTGTAATCGGCGTATGCTTTGATGGGATCGCTGTACCCCAGTGCAGGCTTCCGCAACGAAGGGTGCCCAATAATTATGAAATCGTGTTGTGCAGGAATAATTTGTCTAAAGCTGATCGGTTTGATTGAAGGAGTTGTCGCACTATTTGTTGCGAAAATTTTTCGCTCTGTGAGAGTGGATGGAACAACAGCATCCAACGTAGTGGACATTGTAACTGCGATGTGCATGATATTGTCAGGCTCCGTAACGTCAAATAATCGAAGTCCTGAAGACGGGTTTTCAATTTGAATGAAGGACTTACCTCCGGTATTCGCGGGAAGAATAAAAGTTTTTGCAGCACCTCCCATCACGTCAAATTTTTGAGGATATCTGAGTTTAATAAAAGCAACGCTTACCCTGGCTGGTTGACCGTTAACTCCATTTACTTTTACACGAACGATTAGCTTTCCGTCTCCACCAATATCTGTCCATTGAACGGGTAATGAGAGTTTAGCAGGTTCAAAACCCGAGAGTGTAAGCGTGGTCAGCAGGCGGGGGCTTGAACCAGCAAAAATCTCGACCCCATGGGTCATCGGTCCGCGACCCACCAGCAAAATTTCAAGTTCAGGTGAGCCAAATGCCGGTGCTTGTTGAATAATATCTGGTAGTGTATAATCAACGGATTGAGTCTGAAAAATTTTTCCGCCCACCCATCCTTCGCCAACGTCAAAAAACGTATTGAGTATTTCGCCATAATCGATTCCAAGAGAGTAATCATTTGTAAGCACGAGCAGCTTCTCATCTATATGATAAGGTTCAACAGGAAGATTATCCGTGTTGGCTTCATTGAAAGTGGTAATACGTTTCCCTAGAGTAGTACCAACTGTTAAAAAATAGCTGGTTGTATCGCTATATAAGTTATAAAATTTGTGAGGCTGTGAGGTGGCAGGTTTATACAATTCAGCATCTAAAGTGCCATCGTTGCGTCGGCCATAAAATTCAACAAAGTCAACCGGATCAAATTGCGAATCTGATTCTCCTTCGACAAAAATCCGTTGTTCGATTCCGCGATGAAAAAGTTGAATGTTTTTTGGATCAACGGCTCCAACCGGAAAACCTGCAGATTGTAGGTCGTTATAATTTAGTTTATATACCCCATCTTTGGCTACCGGAATTTTGAAATAGGTTTGATTGTAATCAATCCATTCATTACCAGACTGGGCTGAACATGTAAAGCTTAAAACGAAACAAAATAATACCAGAAAGGCTACTCTCATGAAAGGTCTGACTACGCTCATCCGGGTAAATAGAAAATCAGTTCCAAAAATACTGAATGACTGCTGAGGAGGAACTTGCAAAATGCAGTAAAACTTACTTATGCGACATCATCGTATTATTGGGTTCATAAGTCAAAAGCGCGAAATTTTAAAGTCTTTTAACCAATCTCTACAGATGAACAGTGTGAGCTAAAAAGTGTCCACATTTGAACATTTTTTTTTGGCCAATTACCTGTCGATTTCTCTTGTTAAGAACTAAATAGGCGGAATTTGGGCTGAAAATGCATCTCTTAATGTTTTCCTACCCAGTACTTGGTCATGCATAGTACTTTTGCGTATAATTTGCTAAGATCGATTAAAAGGGATGTATGAACGTTGAAAATACACAGATACAAATGAGAAAGGGAATATTGGAATACTGTATCCTTCACATTATTTCACGTGGCGAAGTCTATGCATCTGATATGCTGGACGAACTTACAGCAGCAAAGATTATAGTCGTGGAAGGAACGCTATACCCATTGTTAACCCGCCTGAAAAACGCCGGGCTTTTAGAATACAAATGGGTTGAGTCGAAATCCGGGCCACCTCGCAAGTATTATAAACTTACCAATAAGGGTAGTAAATTTCTTGGAAGCCTTACTGAAACATGGGATGAGCTTGTACATTCTACCCAAATGATCACTACAAAACCCAATATTTAATACACGACTTACTGCGTTATGAAAAAAAATATAAGCATAAATATAAGCGGGATTATCTTCCACATCGAAGAAGACGGATATGAAAATCTGAGAAAATACCTGGACTCGATCAATAAGTATTTTGCCACCTTTGAAGATAGCAGTGAAATACTCGCCGACATTGAGAGCCGTGTTGCAGAGATCTTTTTGTCCAAATTGAACGAAGGAAAACAGGTCATTACAGCGGAAGATGTCAATGCGTTGATTTCCACCATGGGAAGCGTCAGCGATTTCAAAGCTGCCGAAGATCAAGAGTTTGCTAAGACCGAGCCTATAGGAGCGCAACAGTCATCTACGACCAACGAGTCATCGTCGTCTGGCTCAGCGAACGCTGAGCAAAAAATATACACGCAGCCAAAGCAACTTTTGCGCGATGAAAAAAGGAAGATTTTAGGAGGTGTCTCCTCTGGGATAGCCAACTATTTTAATATTGACCCTATATGGATCAGATTGCTATTTGCTTTAACTGCATTTGCTTATGGCATTACCATTTTGATTTACATAGTAATGTGGATCGTGGTTCCGGGATCATCTGACCTCGAAGAGCCGGAAGTTGGCAAAAAAATGTTTCGAGACCCTGAACATAAAGTGCTCGGTGGGGTATCTGGCGGGGTAGCTGCTTTTTTTGGGATTGATCTCGTTGCTGTAAGATTGCTTTTTTTAGTGTTCACCATATTTTTCGGTGTTGGATTCATCGTCTATATCGTTCTCTGGATTGCTTTGCCAGAAGCGAAAAGCCTCACAGACCGGATGGAGATGCAGGGAGAGCCTGTCACTCTTTCCAACATTGAATCGAACATAAAAAAAAATCTTAATGTAGATCCGACAAAGGAAGAAACTACTGCCACTAAAATCCTGCTTCTTCCCTTTAGAATCATTGGAATTTTACTGAAAGTATTGGGTAAAATACTAGTGCCGATTGTCGAAATTCTCCGGGTCGCCATAGGCCTCATAGTAATACTTGTGGGATTGGCCCTCATTTTTACGGCCGTTGTAACCTCCGGGGTTTTCATTGGACTTTTTTCCGGAGCCGCGTTTTCATGGCCATGGATTCATTATAAAGAAGTAAGTATGCCACTGGAAGTTTTTGCTAACAGTTTTTCAGGCTGGCTTGTGCTTGCTGCTTTTATTGCTGCCATTATTCCCGCCGTCTTCATTATGATATTAGGTGTTTCTGTGATAGCCCGAAAGTTGGTATTCGGACCCACCGTAGGCTGGACTTTCTTCGTATTATTTTTTGTAAGCGTGGCAATGTTAAGTGTTAGTATCCCAAAAATTGTCTACTCCTTTAAGGAGGAAGGCGAATTTAAAGTTGAAACGTCGTATAGTCTCAAAGGAAAAACGGCGGTATTTAAGATCACTGAGGTGGGGATGGATGATTACGATGCTGCCTCACTTACATTGAGGGGATATAATGGCACCGATTTTAAATTGGTTCAAACTTTCGAAGCACAAGGTTCCACCCGGCAGCAAGCAATCGAAAATGCACGGATGGTAGACTATACTGTAGATGTAAAAGATTCCGTGTTCACTTTCGATTCCAATATTGAATTTAAAGACAATGCCATATTCCGGGCTCAGCGATTGAATATGATTCTATATATCCCTTATAATTATCCTTTTGTGTTGGATGAAGCGTCAAGCCGTTTTATTTCTCAATATATTGACTATGATGAATTGGAGGGAAATACCTGGGTCATGACAGAAAAAGGAATAACATGCCAGACTTGCCCAAAATCGGACGAGGACGAAAATGGAGATGAAAATAACATTAGAGATCAGTTTGGGTTAAATGACTTCGACGAATTAGACATTCGGGGAATATTTGATATCAATATAAAACCAGGAGATCAATATGCCGTAGAGTTAATTGGATCGGATGACGAAAAAAGAAAGTATAAGATCTTTCGATCAGGGGAAACCTTGGTTATAGAATATGAAAGCGGGACAAGAAAATTTGATTGGGATAAAGATGTCGTTGACATGGACGAGATCAGGATTAACATTACGATGCCCAAGTTGGAAAAAATAGAGGCCGAAGGTTACGGCTCGATCCGATTTGAAGAATTTACCATGGACGATATGGAAATCGATCTTCGGGGGCCGGTCAATATCCGGGGTACTCTAAACGCCGATAATTTAATCGTTAACCTCACTGGTAAATCGGAAGCAGAACTTTCAGGACAAGTAAATAACCTGGACGCTGAATTACAGTTTGCCTCCAAACTGCGAGCCTACAACTTGGAAACGAAGGATGCCACCGTTGACGTTAATGGCGCTTCGTCCGCTAAAGTCAATGTAAGCCATACCCTGGAAATGGACGAAGGTTTGGCCAGTGATATCGATTATCGCGGAAATCCGGAAGTGATCAATAAAGATTAACCGTTTTATATGATTATTATATTTCTTCTTATCATCGCATTTTTTGCAAGTATGATATTTTAGGGTTGTAAAATTCGAAAATTTCAAAATTGGAATAACCAATTGATCTTGGCGGCAAGGGAGCCATGGGCTTTAAACATTTTTCGATCCTTCAAGCAACCCCATGCGTTAAATTAGCATCTTAGAACTGAGATGCTTTAAATGCAGTTTAAAATCTACCGGGCAAAAGAAAACGAACTAATTCAGGGATGCCTCAGGCACGATCGCAGCGCCCAGAAGCTTCTTTATGATACGTACGCGTCTAAAATGTACGGCGTCTGCTACCGGTACATAAAAGATTCTATGGAGGCAGAGGATGTATTGATAACGTCTTTTACCAAAGTTTTTGATAAGATCGACCAATTCAAACAGGAAGGAAGTTTCGAAGGTTGGATCCGAAGAATAGTTGTTAACGAAGCGCTGACCTGTTTGCGTAAAAAACGTTCCATGTATCTGGAAACAGAGCTTGAACAAGTCGATTACAATCTTAACTACAAAAATTTAAGTGACCATCTGGAGGCGGAGGATTTGTTGGCGATGGTTAATGAACTTCCAACAGGATATCGAATCGTTTTTAATATGTATGCCATCGACGGCTATTCACACAAGGAAATAGCAGAACATCTTGGCATCAGTGAAAATACTTCAAAGTCTCAGCTCAGCCGCGCACGAACGCATCTTCAAAAGGTACTAAAGGAACAAGAGTGGATGACTAACAAAATAATTAGCAATGATGAATCAACAACCCGATAATTTCTTTCGTGAAAAGCTGGAAGGCTTTCATAAAGCTGCTCCCGCCGGAGCCTGGAACCGTATTGAAGCCAAGCTGGAAAAAAAAAATAGCATAGCCGGGTGGTGGTGGAAGATCGCAGCCTCCCTTCTTTTAATTGCAACCATTTCGTATTGGCTTCTGCCCAAGAGTGAAATTTCAAGTAAACAATTCTCAGCTCAATCGAAGACTGAACCTTCCATATCGGAACCAAAAAGCGAGAAAATAGTTCCTCAAGAAATACCAAATCAAATTGCCAATGACTTCGATAACACTTCTCGCAAAATATCAGCGGAACCAAAAAAAGTATTGAGTAAGAAAAATAAAAATGTAAAGATAAAGAGTGAGCCAACGCATGAAGAAAAACAGATCAGTGTGAACAGGAGTCAAAAAAAGGAAGATTTGAATAGTATCATCCAAGACAACGAATCTGTAATTCCGTTGGAAAGTATACATGAACCAACTTCCAAATTAAAAACCATTACTTTAAAAGTTACTGTTGAAGAATCCAATCAGTATTTAAATAAAAATACACTGGCGCAAGCAACCTCGGAGAAAAAGAAATCATCTACGTTTAAAAAGCTGTTGAAGAAAGCCAATGAGCTGAAAAGCAACCAGGATCCCTTTGGCGATCTGAGAGAGAAAAAAAACGAAATTCTAGCGCTGAATTTCAAGAACGAAAAACGTGGACAAAACAAGTAAGTGTATGATCAAAAAAATTTTATTGACCGTAATAGCCAGCGTAAGCCTGACGATGACTCACGCGCAACAAGCAAGTGATACAGTCATTGTAGAACTTGCGAAAACCAGCAGGGTGATCTTTACTATTCAAGATCGCGCCGATCTGGAAATCTTAAAACATTATGATTTTCAGCAACTTTTTCAGGATGTGTTACTAAAGCTCGAAATGAACGACACTACCTCGATAGCTAAGACTGACTCGACGGAAACGAGTCCTGATATTGCCGTCGAAGAAGATCATGATGAGACTGACTCGGATGACAATGATTGGCGTAGCCGCAGAGATGATGATGATGATGACGACGATTATGAGAGCGATCACAAGAATTGGAAAAATCACATGCGTGGCAATCGTTGGGGCCGCACTTGGCAATCGTTCAACTTCGATCTGGGTACAAATAACTACTTGGCTGATGGAAGTTTTCCGGACAATGATAATGCATTACATTCCGTTCGGCCCTGGGGCTCTTGGTATGTCGCTGCCAATTCGATTCAAAGAACCAGGTTAAGCTCAAAATTATTTATTGAGTGGGGAGTAGGCTTGAGCTGGTACAATTTCAAATTTCAAAAAGACAACATCCAGATTGTAAAAGATGGCGACGGAGTTCAGTTCGTAGAAGATCTCCGGGATGCAAGTTTTAAAAAGAGTAAGCTTACAGCTTCGTATGTTCACGCATCGTTAGTTCCTATTCTTGACTTTGGAGGTCATAGCCGGAAGACTCGCATGTGGGATGGTTATAATAACTCCTTCCGCATTGGGATCGGGCCCTACATTGGCTACCGTATTTCCAGCCATTCAAAAATTGTGTACAAAGATGATCATCTTGAAAAAGATAAAGACAGAGACAATTTTTACCTAAGCAATTTTCGTTATGGTGCACGGCTTCAGATCGGTTATCGCTCTACGGATCTATTCTTTAATTATGATTTCAACGAACTTTTTGCTGAAGGGAGAGGACCAAAGTTGAATGCCTTTAGCTTTGGTGTTATCTTCTAAAGAGCTTTGAGCTACGAGCCTCAAGCTGCAAGTAGATTGTGCTAAACAACACGATACGTGCTCACGGAAAATAATTGAGTCCCCTTAAATAAATCACTGAAACAACTTGAGGCTTGTAGCTTGAGACTTGATTAGGCGCTCGTGACGCGTAGCGCACAGCTAGGTTCTATCTAAGTACGTCAAAACAGTGTTGACACGACACTGGTTCTCATCATCGAATCGCATAAATCCCTGTAATCTTTTCAGGGATTTATGTTTTTCTATTCCTTTCTATTCTTCGGATATTTCCCCTAACATCTGTTTGTCAAAAACCGAAAACAGGGTTTAGACCATATTCAGTTGACATTTCATTTGATGTTAGATATCTATGTTTTATTTTTCCCTGCTCGTTAATGGATTAAATTTTTTAACTTTAGAATATTTAATGTCTATGTCAGAAGCAATAGGAAATTTATCCCGGAAGGAACAAGTGATACGAAAAGCTGCAGAGCTTTTTAAAGATAAGGGGTATGCAGCAGCTTCCATGCGCGATCTGGCACAGTTATTAGGCATTGAAGCCGCCAGTCTTTACTCCCACATAAAATCCAAGGAGGAGATTTTGAGAAGCCTTTGTTTTGATATGGCCACCGAATTCCGAAAATCATTGGATGAAGTAGAAAAACAAAATGTTCCAGCCAGTGAGAAACTACGGAAGGGAATCATAGGTCACATTCAGGTAATGGCAAAAGACCTGACGGCCTCTGCCGTGTTTATGAATGAGCACCGTCACCTTAGTGAACCCTATCTGCGCGATTTTCTGTTGCTACGCATTAACTACATAAACCGATTTAAAACTATTTTTGAAGATGGCGTGCGTACTGGGGAATTCAAAAGCACCATCGATAAAAAACTTGCGGTCATGACCTTATTCTCGTCCCTGAACTGGATGCCCATGTGGTATGATCCTGACTCGGCGATCGATCCCGCTGCCCTGGGTTATCAATTGGCTGACATGTTATTAAACGGTTTGAAAAAGAACTCCTGATCCTAACGCATCGGGATGCCTGAATTAATTAATTGAGCCTTGAAAAAGGTCCCGCAAGCAATAAAATTTCTTTCCAGACCGCTGTAAACGCTTCATAAGGAGAATTAAAAGAACCTTTGAGATAGGTAAGTGCGCTGCTGTCTTCCGGCAGTTCGTTGTTAATCCATTTAAAAATATCATCTGCTAAAATCAAAAGTTCGTTTGAATGGTACTTCGGATAGTGCCTGTAAAGAAAATCTAGCGCCCACAAAAAATCCAAATATTTCAAACTCATACAAAAGAACAACGTAATTTCTAAAACGATAGTTTTCCACTTATTTACAAAAAGCAACCATGCAAATAATAATTCAAGAGCTTGCTCAAATTATAGTCGACTACAGCACAAAGATCAGCAGCTTTCCAACCCAGGAACTCCTGGCAAAACCGAATGCAGCTAAATGGAGTAAAATTGAAGTCCTTGGCCACCTTGAGCAATGAGTAATGAGCAATGGGCAATGGGCAATGGGAATGATCAACCGGTTGTGAATCGAATTTCAAAGTGCCCCATTGATCATTGTTCATTGTTCATTGATCATTGTCACGAAACAAGTCACAATAAAAGATGTTAGTTTTAAGATCACTCTTCACACTCTCAATTCAACGCTGCTAATTGAATTATCATGACGCCCCTTATCAAAACGAAAATAGATTCGGATCAAAATCAGGATATGGAAATAACAAAAGATCTCAGACTCGCTGTGCTAATCGATGCTGATAATGTTCCCTACTCAAACATCAAAGGTATGCTGGAAGAAATTGCCAAATATGGCAATCCTACCTTTAAAAGGATTTATGCTGACTGGACGAAACCTACAGTCTCGGGATGGAAGAATGTGTTGCTTCAATATGCCATTACACCGATTCATCAATATAGTTATACAACCGGCAAGAACGCCACAGATTCTTCCATGATCATTGATGCGATGGATATTTTATACTCCGGACGGGTGGACGGATTTTGTATTATTTCCAGCGACAGTGATTTTACCCGACTTGCCACGCGTCTAAGAGAAGCTGGAATGAAAGTATTCGGCTTGGGTGAAAAGAAAACGCCGACAGCTTTCATTTCCGCTTGCGACAAATTTATATATATCGAGATCCTAGCGATGGATAAAGTTGCTGAAGATGAGCCCACCCCGAAAAGCAAGTCAAAACCAAGTGCAGCACCTCAAGCGATAAGACCAAACGGAAAAGAACCATTTGGTACTGTCGATAGAAATCTCGTCAAATTGATCAGCGATAGCATCAACGATCTTGCGGACGAAAGCGGGTGGGCATTCTTAGGGGATCTCGGGAATCTTTTATTAAAAAAGCAACCTAATTTTGATCCTCGCAATTACGGATTCAATAAACTGGTGCTACTTCTTAAAAGTATCAAACAGTTTGAGGTCGAGAAGCGCGATACTGGAAAAAGTAATATCAAAAATTTCTACGTTCGAACGAGATAGACCTTTCGATCACTTGTAATAAGTTACTTCAACACGGAAACGCGAATCGATTGCTCCCAACCTATCGTAAGCAGATTTAGAAATTTTTATCACCAGCTTATCCGTTAATGCGGTGTCCGGAAGCTTGCCCATCACCCTGACAAACACCTCACGATTATTCATTTCGTTTTTAACTTTCATGATCGTGCCTATGGGAGCAGTTCGATGAAGTGCTAAATATTTCCTGTTTCCGCTAGTTCCTTCGATTAATTCTGCCAACCCTGCCTGCAAAATTTCATCACTGTTTTTTACGGATTCAGAAATGCGAATCGTCTGTTCTTTAGGTTCCGGTTTAGAAGTATTTGTCTGGACGGGCTGCGGGTCTTTTTTTTCTTCCGTAACCGGGGGTGTATTTTGAACCACTGGTGGAACATTCTGAACTGGTGGAACATTCTGAACCGGCGGAGTATTTTGCACCACAGGCTCAGTTTGCTTTGCCGTTTCAGCTACCGGAGCAGCGACAATCAGATCCTGCCCAACGCTTATTTCATTTCCTCCCAGCTTGTTCCAGTCCTTTAATTGTTGAACTGTAATGCCATATTGCCGGCTAATAGAAAACATCGTTTCCTTGGATGCAACAGTATGAAGTCCGTTCTTACTCACATTCGGGGCGGCGGTCGACGGTGTAACGGAGGGTGCGCCTCCTTTTTTTACAATAATCTGTTGACCGATGGATAAAGCGTTATCGGTAAGGTTGTTCCATTGCTTTAATTCATCGACGGTAACCCCATACATTTTCGAAATTGAAAACATGGTTTCCTTGGCGGCGACTGTATGTACATTTCCTCTACCTTGGGAAACAGTTTTCTTAGGTGTGTAGGGCACTTTAAGTATCTGCCCAATCTCTAATCCGGCATCGGCCGTAGGATTGTATTGAAGAATATTTTCTACCGTGGTTCCATATCGCCTTGAAATTGCATATAACGTTTCCTTCTCTCCTACGCTATGGATTACGAACACCTTGCCGTTTACTGTTTCAGTACCAATCGAATCTTTGGGTACTTGATGGGTATTAAAAAATAGAACACCCGTTAAAATTAATTCATTAATCATATGATCTTGTAACTTACCAACTCTACTTTATTCTTCACGAAAAATACGCAACCTGAGAAGATGAAAAAAGTATCCAGGCCAATTCCTTTTAGATGTTCATCCAGTTTTTCCTTCAACAACAAATCTCCATCGGTGGAAATAACAAACAAATAGTTCGCCAACTCATTTTCCTGGATGTAGCAGGAAACAAGAATTAACGAATTATACTCCAGATATTCCAACGCTGTAATCGGTATTAAATTGAATTTTTGGTAGAAAAATGTTTTAACCGTATCAAAATACGAATGCTCAGCCAGGTATTGTTGAGGCCGTATCACATCTTCCCTTGGTGGCACGATGGCGCTTGAAGGCTTATCCTCCACTCCAGTGTAAAGATCAAGAGCGATAGTTCGTGTTCCGAATTTCGACGAAACACCCAGTACCTGTTCATTCGAGATCGACACAAGCGAAAAATCATTGTTCCACCAAATTAGCCTGCAATCAAAAAGATCGCATGCTAGAATGCTCTTTCTATCGGGATTTGTCGTATCTGTATAGATGGTGAAAAGAACTATGTTATCTGCTACAGCGCTAAGGTCAATCCACCAGCTTTCATCAAACAATTTATCCTTCCACCAAAACTTTTGCGTTAAATAATTTAAAGCAGAGAACATTACCTGTTTTTTGCTGCTATTTCTGACTTCTATTATGAGAGCCTCATGTTCCGACGCCACTAAGGTATTCCAAATAGCGCCATCAAAAACATATGAAAAGTTAAATACGATACTGCGAGTCAAATCGGTTAAAAGCTTAATTTTATGTAAAGTAAGTCAGTATTTTGCAATTCTTACGGCATTCAGCATGATCCATGATCATAGACTATGAACACTTTCAAAAACATATTCCTGCTTTTTAGTTTTTTATTGATCGCAACATCGTCTATGGCCCAAAAAACCAAGGTCATGGTGATGGAAATCAAAAGTGAAATTGATCCTCGCGTAACACGTTACGTTGATTTGGCCCTGGATCATGCTACAAAAACTGATGCCGACATCGTGCTCATTGAAATGGATACATATGGAGGTATCCTCACGGACGCAAAGGATATTGTTGATAGAATAATGAGTTTTAAAAAACCGGTATGGGTGTTTATAAACGCAGATGCAGCTTCCGCCGGAGCCCTGATTTCCATTGCCTGCGATAGTATTTACATGGCGCCAGGTGCCAGCATCGGCGCGGCTACCGTGGTGGATGGAGGCGGTGAAAGAGCTCCCGACAAGTACCAATCCTATATGCGATCGATTATGCGGTCTACCGCAGAAGAAAATAAACGCAATCCAACCATTGCCGAAGGCATGGTTGATGAGCGCGTAGAAATAGATAGCGTAAAAAAGGAGGGACAGGTAATCACCTTCTCTACCTTAGAGGCTATACGATATGGGTATTGCGAAGGTAAAGTTGAATCGCTGGAAGAAATCCTCAAGAAAAACAAAATCACGAACTTTGAAATTGATCGATTCCAATTGAGTTCAGCAGATCGGGTCATTAGTATTTTCCTTAATCCATTTATAAGTGGAGTTTTGATTCTTATTATTCTAGGAGGTATTTATTTTGAAATGCAAACCCCTGGATTAGGATTTGCTGGTTTTGCAGCATTGGTAGCCTTAATCCTTTACCTGGTCCCCTACTACCTGAATGGTTTGGCTGAAAATTGGGAAATTTTAGCATTCTTTTTGGGCCTTGGCTTAATTGCTGTCGAAATATTCGTACTTCCGGGATTTGGTGTCGCCGGGATCAGTGGGATTGTTGTTACTGTGGGGTCGCTTGTTCTTATCATGCTTAACAATGATGCATTTGATTTTGAGTTTGTGCGCATGAACGACATTCTTAGGGCGTTGGCTGCAGCGTCTGCCGGGCTGTTAGGCGCTATGATTTTATTTTTTGTGGGCGGCTCCCGATTGCCTGATACTAAATTTTACAAGCGCATTGCTTTAACAGATACCCAGGATAGTGCACGAGGTTATACAGCTAATTTTCATACCGAAGTATTGACGGGAAAAAAAGGGATTACGCAAACCGTTCTTCGGCCTAGCGGAAAAATATCTATTGATGGGAATATTTATGATGCTTATACGCGTGGTGAATATATCGACAAGGGATCGACGGTAGAAGTTGTTAATGTTGCTGGATCGACTTTACAAGTAAAGCAAGTAACAGGATAAGTTTTATACTGTCAGGATAAGCTTGTAAGCTCTAAATAAAATCAAATGAAAATAATTGGAATAATCCCTTCCAGATACGGCTCCACTCGATTTCCCGCAAAATCACTGGTCCTGATTAAAGGAAAGTCCATGATCCAACGGGTATATGAACAAGTAAACCAATCAAGCGCATTGAATGAGGTTGTGGTGGCGACCGATCATCCGGAAATTTTTGATCATGTTAAAAAATTTGGGGGAGCTGTATGCATGACAAAAGCCAATCATGTCAGCGGCACCGACCGATGCTTCGAAGCGCTGACGCTACAACAAAAAAAATATGACTACATTATAAACATCCAAGGGGACGAGCCCTTTATTCAACCAGCTCAAATTGACCTCCTGGCCGCAAAACTTGATGGTACTACCGAGATTGCGACGTTGGTAAAACGGCTTGAAGCAGAAGAGCAGCTATTTAATCCCAATGTTGTAAAGGCTGTGATCAGCAATACAATGGAGGCCCTTTACTTTAGCCGTTCTGCCATACCTCACATACGCAACACGCCTCAGGAAGAATGGATGAGTAAACACAAATTTTACAAACACATCGGCATGTATGCTTATCGCGCGGATGTTTTACAACAATTGACTAAGCTTTCTGTATCCTCTCTTGAAAAAGCGGAATCACTGGAACAACTCCGTTGGTTGGAGAATGGATTCAAAATAATGGTTGCGGAAACTTTAACTGAAACTATCGGGATCGATACCCCTGAAGATTTGCAAAAGGCAATTCAGCACATGAAATCTTGAATTCGACCTTAAGAGAAAGTTAAGAGATAAGTTCCGGCAGGAATTATTTCACTTCAAATCGAGGGAAGGATTTGCTTTTATCATCTTCAATTTATCGAGAGCAAACCCTTCCACCGCATTGTAAACGCCTTCAAAATCCTTTGAAGTCAACGTAGACCCTAAAACATGAGCTCCCGCATTTGGGATGGCTTTCGTAACTTTTAAAGCGGCAGGAGTTGAAAGCTGTTCATTCATTTCTAACATGGCGCTCACTTTTACTTGTGGATCTTGCTCTGCTTCATTTTTGTAATAATAAAGTGTAATCGAAGGTTGTTTAATTTTATTGAATACATCTTTTGTCATGGATGTTTCCAACAGCTCCTGAAGTTCCGTTAGAGATTCTAATCGATATTTTTTATTCCAGAAACGAGCATGCTCTTCATTGGCATCTGTAAGGCGATATTTTCCTCCAATTACCATGCGGGCAATGTACAAACCCCATGGATCATTTAGTATGAAAGCTGCGCCATCATTAATGGCTATGTTCGGCGACAAATTGATCAAGGCGTAAACATCTTCAGGATATTCAGCGGCAAGCTTTAGCGCCAGTGTACCTCCCGTTGATGTACTCATTAAAATAACCTTCTCACCCAGTTGTTTTCCTATTGACAAAGCTTCTTTCGCACTCTCCCAGGCACGGTCGGCCGTGAAGAGAAGTAAAGCTTCTGTGGTGTCGATGCCGTGATCCGACAATCTGGATAGATACAGGTTGCACCCAAATTCCTTAGCAAACCTGCGATGTAAAGGATCCCCCTCCATCTGGCTTGCCGAAAAACCGTGCAGGTAGACAACTGCATAAGGAGTCTTTTGTTTGGCGCTGTCATTCCATACGATAGTCGCCTCATTCTCAGGTTTGATCTTATGTTTTGCTTCCTGATCTGCAACATATTGTTCGAGTTCCTTAGCCGTATCCGGAACGTCTGGGATTACCTTGTCGTATTTAGGACGGGCAGGATCAGGGCCCAAAAAATAAACACCAACAATCAATAAAAACGGAAAGGTTATTTTAATCAGGCGATTGGATACCATTTGTTGCGCATTAGTTGGTGAAAGTTAACAAATGCTATTTCTAAACAAAATTACCTTTTAAGGCAGCCATTCAAAGAATAATCGAATTCTTCGTAAAGGGTATTTTACACGCTTCTAAAAAAAATATTAAACTTTTTATGGATTATTCTCTCATTCCACATCCTAGTAGCATAACAAAAACAGTTTGCTATGAAAACATGGAAATTTTCAATTTTGACCTTACTGGCAGTAGGCACAATCTTGTTGTTCGGATTTACCTTTCGAAAATTCGAAGACGCAAAGAAAAAACGCAAAGCGTTTGTGCCCCCTAAAGGTTGTGTATTTCGTACCGTAATGGGAGAAGAGTCTTCCGAACTAAGCTCCGGTTATAAAACTCCAGAAAAAGTTCAGATCTCCCTTGACCGTGGACTCACTTGGATTGTCGGTGCGCAAAACCAGAATGGTGGCTGGGGCGCTGGCAGCCACGGCAGGCAAGACATTACAGACCCACATGCAGTATCCGCTGATCCAGCGACAACATCGATGGTATCCATGGCATTATTGAGAAGCGGCACAAGTTTGACTGCGGGAAAATACTCACAGCAGTTAAAGAAGGCTTTGAATTATTTAATGCAAGCGACGGAAAATTCCCAAGGGTCGAGTCATAATATCACCGATATAACAGGAACGCAAATTCAAACCAAGCTGGGTGAAAATATCGATGTGATTCTCACAGCTCAATTTTTTTCCAACATGCTCGATTATGTAAATCATGATGCCACGTTGAAAGCACGAATCCAAAAAAATCTAAATACCTGTGTTTCAAAAATTCAAAAAGCGCAGGATAGCAGCGGGAATATGGCAGGCGCAGGATGGGCCGGCGTACTTCAATCCTCTTTTGCAACGAATGCACTTGAATCTGCTCAAACAAAAGGCGCTGACGTAGATGAAAAAAAACTTGACCAATCACGCAAAGCACAGAAAAATAATTATGATGCTAAAACAGGCGACGTTAAAACAGAAATGGGTGCCGGTGTTATGTTATACTCTGTTTCAGGTTCGGCTCGGGCAAGTGCAAAAGAAGCGCGCAAAGTTGAAGAGGCAATTTCAAAGGCAAAACGCGACGGAAGCCTTGCACAAAGTGCACCTGCTACTGCGGAAAATCTTCAAAAGATCGGCTTTGATAAAGATGACGCAATGAAATATTCCACTGCCTATGAAGTCTACAACGCTGCCAAAGTACAAGCTCAACGTGAAGATGTAATGGACGGTTTTGGAAGCAATGGCGGCGAAGAATTTTTAAGTTACCTGCAAACAGGTGAAAGTATGATCATTGGAAAAGATAATGACTGGAAAAAGTGGTATGATGATATCAGCGGTCGCATGTTAAAAATTCAGAACAACGATGGAAGCTGGAACGGACATCATTGTATAACCAGTCCTGTATTTTGCACGGCTACGAGTTTGTTGATTCTTTCTATCAACAATGATATTGAAAAGCTCACTGACCAAGGAGGAAATTGATTGAAATTAACCTAACAGGTCTATATCTTGAAAAGGTATAGACCTTTTTATTTTGGTAATAGAGGAAGTAAACACCATCTTCTGATAGTGAGCATTTGCATTCAACTAGAGGTTCCTATTAAGAAACTAAAATCTTCTTCATGGGTTAAGTGCATACGGTACGATGTTTTGTGAAAGAATGCGCTCGTAGAAAAAAGTATTGATAACAAAGGCACCTCCGTTACAGGACGGTGGTTGAGTCTAAGTGAATTTTGCTATCGTTTAAATTCCTTCTAATACTTTCTACGAGCCAAACGGGATTTTGACGCTTTCCCTTCTGCATCTTTAAAAAGGAGGAATATTCTTTACGAAACATATTTTCGTATTTCGAAGCGCTTTTGCCGCTGGGATCATTGGTGCCATGACCCATAAAGTGGGGATTTCCTATCCCATTGTAATAATGTTTTTCATAGAACTTAAAATAGCTGGCAAGGTGCGGAACTTGATATTTTACATGCCCCAGTTCATGTGCCAATACCTTCAGCGCGTTGTTGACAATCCAGATTTTGACGGAGACTGTAAGATCACCATATTCTGAGCGGTTGGCATCCAGGTCACCCTCAGCTTGGCTCATATAGGTTGTTCCCCAAGCTTTAACTTCTGTTGCATCCTCGGCAACAAATTTTACATAAACGTCAACCGCTCGCCCCTTATTATCCTTGATTGTATCAATTTCATTGTACAGCATGGGAGCAATTATCTTAAACTGATTTAATAAATTTTCAGTTAGCTCATAATACAAGATATTGCTTTCCAGCCTCTCTATTCGCTCTTTTATTCCCCGTCTTTGGGAGGCTGACATATCGTTGTTTTGGGCAAGGACAAACAGCAGGTTTTTCAATGAATCCCGTGTTTTAAAATTACTCTTTTCATATCCGTTTTTTATTTCTCCGAATACATTCGATACGGTCACAAAGTAAATTATAAAAAAAAGACCATACTTATTCATTGCAACGGGTGCCATAAGCCTTGCATAAGTTTTCATAAGGGGTTAGTTTTAAAATTGGTAACTATTTCTGATCAACTGGATCGAAAATAACTAACCCTTTTCAGCCAAATTTCTTTATTAGACGGACAACTACGATCGTAGGGAATACAACAACATTGTTGTGTGTTTTGCATTTCATCGTGGTTTCTGGCCGTTGAAGACAATGAAAGTCGACCATGGGCAAGAACCTGTATTTTGGCTATGGATTGCATGCATAAGGCATGGCACATCAACGCGAAGGGCATCAGTCTGCAGAACCTCTAAAAATTTGAGCTCCATTTACTTGTCGATGAGTGCCTATCGTTGGTGAATTGTCAGTATCTCGCAGGGGGACAAAGTCGATATTCGATGTTCCTTGTTCGATGTTCTATGAACACCGAATATCGAACACCGAACAAGGAATGAAGAAGGAAGGTCTCAACATTCAGTTCCAGATTCAATTTTTCAGGTTTTCCGTCACAAAACATCGCAGATTGAATGGGCACACCTTTGGTTCGAGCATCGTTCATCATTTCGATATTTATTACAATGCGAGCGGCTGATTAAATTTCAAAATAGAGATTGTTATCTTAGATTGAAGATGTATAGACTGTTGAATGCGAAATCGTAGAACTCAAATTTATTTCGCAATAATCGTAAGACATTAAAATAACCCATCTTAAGAATTATGAGAATTAGTGCCCATATACAAAACGGTCAAGGCAAGAACGAAGTATTGTTACAAACAAATGATAGTAAACACTCAATTACTATTCCATCAAAACAGTCTGGATATGGATCAGGCACAAACGGCGGCGAGCTATTATTTCTAGCGTTAGCAACATGTTATTGCAATGACATTTACCGTGAGGCTGCCAAAAGAAAAATAAATGTAATAAACATTGACATAACCGTTCTAGGGGATTTTGGTGCGGAGGGCGAGCCCGCTAGAAATGTGACATACAGCGCAAAAGTAAAAGCGGACGCGACGGAAAGCGAAATTCAGGATTTGATGCGACATACTGATAAAGTAGCGGAAATTCAAAATACCTTGAGGGAGGGAATTCCTGTAACACTCAACCAGGTAGAAGTAATCAGCGTATGATCGATCCGTATTTTACCATGACTTTTGGTGGGAAATTTTTTACTTTACAGGAGAATTCATTAAAGACATAATTTGGTTATGATAGAACATCGATCCCTTGCCACACTTGAGACGGGCCTTGAAAATATAAAAAAATCTCCCAGCGATAATGGTATGCTTTATATGATTGTGGTACGTCCTTTTAAATTAGAAAGAGCTGTCCCGTGGTTTTGTAAGCTTAGCCCGGAACTTGGCGTGGAAGGAGATCACTGGGCACAGGGTTGCTGGAAGTCTTTGCCTGATGGCAGGCCCGATCCTTCTGTTCAGGTTACCATCATGAACAGTCGTTGTCTTGAATTGTTGGCTCCCACCAAGGAACAATGGGCATCAGCAGGTGATAATCTTATTGTTGATTTTGATTTAAGCACGGAGAATTTAAAGCCAGGGCAAAAGATTTCCATTGGATCTGCGGTGCTTCAAATTTCGGATGTTCCACACAATGGATGTATAAAATTCAGAGACCGGTTTGGTGCCGACGCCTTAAGGTTTATAAGTAGCAAAGAAGGAAAGGAATTGCGTCTTCGCGGCATTTATGCACAGATAATAAAATCCGGAGAAATAAGAGTCGGGGATCGAATGAAAAAAGTCTGATCCAATTTCTGAATTCCCTGTTATCTACTTTCGTACACTTTCTGAACATTATTGCACAGGCTGCGTATTTTTTTTCTTCTGCGACCTGAACAGGATCTTTTTAAAGCGCCATAATATCATTCCATACTTTTTCAATGACTGGTATGCCTTGCTTACTGTTCTCCTCCCTAACCGCTAAGACTCTTTCTCCCGGATAAAGTACTCTAGAATTTTTATCGGGAATGGATTGATGATAATCGTCTATGATGTGTTGAAGCAGGGCTGGTATAGAATTGGAATTTTTCAATTTCGAAACGTGGATAGCAATAAACACCTGAGAAAGATTATTCTCGACATTTTTTTTGGAAACATCCACAACCGGAAATCCTCCCGAAAGCATAGCGGCAAGTACATCCAAAAGCAACGATAAGCCTGAGCCTTTCCAATAACCGATGGGCAAGGTTCTTTCTGAATCACGTATAGCTGCCGGATCGGTGGTAAGCACCCCATTCTTATCATACCCGCCGGGAACCGGGAGTTTTTGATTTTTTAACACATGGAGATCCAGGGCGCCATATGAAAACTGCGACATCGCCATGTCCAGCACAATTGCTTCGTCCCGATAGGGTACCGCTATGACCAACGGGTTGTTACCCAATTTCGCATCTATGCCTCCCCAGGCCGGCATGTTTTTAATCGTATTGGTCCACCCGATAAATGCGTAGCCTTTTTTAGCCGCTCTCCATCCATAGGTACCGCCACGCATCCAGTGATTGGTATTAGCGATTGCCACACAACCCATCCCCTGTTCACTGGCTATTTCCATGGCGCGGTCCGTGCAAACCAATGCGTTAAGAGGTCCTGGACCCAGCTGACCATTCCACTGCTCGATAGCACCCGCGCGATGTATACAAACCGGTTCATTGTCAGGTTTAATGTATCCATCAATAACATATTTAATAAATTTTGAGAAACGATTCACGCCATGTGTATAGACGCCTTCCAGGCTGTTGATGGTGTAAATATGAGCGCATGCAGTTGCTTTATCTTCTGTGAACCCATATTTCAGCAGAATACGCTTAAATTCCGTTTCCATAACGGAGGATGAAATCTTTAAGAAGTTGGGAGTGTCGGACATTTCGATCTTGACTTTAATCTTACAATTTCACGCGCTCTATTTTTGGGGCTAAAAGGTGCATGCACAACCATGCCAGCAGGTAAGCCGATCCGCAAATAATAAACATAATATAATACGCGGTTTCTATCTCACCAATGGAACGATAGTGTACAAATAAATTTTTCTGGACAAATAAGGATAGGACAATACCTCCCAGTGAGCCAAACATACCTCCAATTCCTGTAACGGAACCAACCGCTCTCTTTGGAAACATGTCCGAAACCGTAGTGAAAATATTAGCACTCCAGGCTTGATGAGCCGACGCTGCCAATCCAATGACCAACACCGCTAGCCACCAGCTTACATCTCCTAATATTTGTGCAAAAACAATAGGGATTACCATAAAGGCATATATTAACATGGATGTTTTACGCGCCTTGAACGCTGCCCAATTGTTTTTAATAAGATACAAAGGAAGCCACCCGCCTCCAACGCTACCAATAGTAGAAAGGAGATATACCGTAGCCACAGGCAATGCTAGATCTGTGCCCTTTAAATTATATTCACTTTCCAGAAAATCGGGAAGCCAGAATAAGTAAAACCACCAGATCGGATCTGTTAGAAATTTTCCAACAACAAAGGCCCACGTTTGTTTGAATCCTAACAACCTAATCCATGAAACCTTCTCTTCCTTTTTCGGGTCCACTGCCACATCCTCCACATCGCTATGGATGTAATCAAACTCTGCCTTTAGAAGTTTTTTATGCTTCGCAGGAATCTCATAGTACATAAACCACAAAACTATCCAGATGAAACCGAGGGAACCAGTAATTATGAAGGCCCACTGCCAACCCCATGCAACGGTTATGTAAGGGACAGTCAACGGCGCGACTACTGCTCCAATGTTTGTTCCTGAGTTAAAAATACCCGTGGCCAATGCTCTTTCCTTTTTAGGAAACCATTCAGCGACTGTTTTTATGGCAGCCGGAAAGTTGGCGGATTCAGTTATTCCCAATGCCGCACGCGCGACGATGAATCCCATGGTGCTGGTAACAAGAGCATGACCCACGGCAGCCACACTCCATAAAAATGTAGCCAGGAAGTACCCCAATTTTGTCCCGATCTTATCTATGACGCGACCGGAAATTATCATGCCGAATGCGTAAGCGAGCTTAAAGGCTATCTCAATATCAGCATAGTCGCCGTCATTCCAGTTAAACTCTTTTGACAAATCTGATTTCAATAAACTAATGACCGCGCGATCAATGTAGTTTACAGTGGTTGCAAAAAAAACGAGGGTGCATATTGTCCATCGATATTTTCCAATTGCGAGGTTTACGTTTTTTAAAGTTTCCACTGTTCGAGGTTTAGTTTGTTATTACTTGATTCAGAAGTAATACATCAATTTTTTCTTATCGTTTGAATGATTTGAAGTATATCCGAAACACTTGCTTCAAGCGCCTTCCAATCTTTTTTCTCTAATATTTCTTTTGTAAAAAGTTGGGAACCCATTCCTACGCTCATAGCTCCTGCCTTAAACCAACCTCCTAAATTTTTTTCATTTGGCTCAACGCCCCCGGTAATCATTAGCTGCAGGTCGGGTACTACCGGCATGATAGAAGAAATAAATCCCGGCCCTAAAACCGATCCCGGGAAAATCTTAATGACCTTGGCCCCATGTTCTTTTGCCGTAACAATCTCTGTTAAGGTAGCACATCCGGGCATCCACAAAATATTATGCGCATGACACACTTCTGCCATCTCCAACTTCAGAATCGGCGAAATAATAAAATGCGCTCCAGCGTCAATGAACTTTTTTGTTGTAGGACCATCCATGACTGTTCCAATTCCCAACATAAGATCAGGGAATTTCTTACAGTAATCTAACATAGCTACAAACACTTCGAATGAATTTTTTTTCCGGTTGGTAAATTCAAATACTCTAACCCCTCCTCTATAGGCCGCTTCTATCACGTGTTGAGCCGTGCTAATATCATCGTGCGTAAAGAGTGGCACCAAGCCAAGCTCCTTCATTCGCAAAACGATCTGTTCATTTGTAAAAATCATATTCTTTAACGCAAGAGTTTACCAATATTTTCTCCCTTAACTAAGGCTTCGATCTCATCGGTGGATGCTACATTTACATCCCCTTCAATAGTATGCTTAAAGGCCCCGGCTGCCGTCGCAAATTCAATCGTAGACTGATCGTTTTTCTTTGTGATCAATCCGAAAATCAGTCCCGCCATAAATGCATCACCTGCCCCTACGCGATCAACAATGTGTGTTAGGTCATAGGTGCGCGATTGAAGCAGTTCCTTTCCATTCCAAATCATCCCCTTCAGTTCATTGTGAGATGAACTTATTGAATTTCGTTCCGTGGTCGCTATTTTTTTTGCGTTGGGATAGGCCTTTATAAATGCAGCACATGCAGATGGAAATGTGCTATCGGAAATTCCTACGCAGTTCTCCATATCTGCAATACCGGCTACAATGACGTCGGTTGATTCAATGAGCGCGGGCATTATTTCGCGGGCTGTTTTTCCATACTGCCACAAGTTTCTGCGGTAGTTAATGTCACCGGAAACCATAGCTCCATTTTTTCTAGCTGATTGAATTGCCTCATAACACACATCAGCGGCGCCCTGTGAGATAGCCGGCGTAATGCCCGTCCAATGGAACCATGAAGCATCTTTCATGATCACATCCCAATCGATCATTCCGGGCTTAATATGAGCAAAGGCAGAATTAAATCGGTCATAAACAATTCGGGAGGCTCGGTGAATCGCTCCATTTTCTAAAAAATAAAGACCCATCCGCTCTTCGCCGTAGATAACATGTTGGGTATCGACACCGTGGCGGCGTAACATCTCCGTCGCAGCTTGCCCAAGATCATTTTGAGGAAAACGGGTAACATGCGCGGCTGGAATTCCAAAATGGCTTAGCGACGCACAAACATTTGCTTCCGATCCAGCGTACAACACATTCAAGCTTTCAACTTGCGTCAATCGTGCAAACCCAGGTGTGGATAACCGCATCATGATTTCGCCAAATGTGATCACCTTTTTCTTCATGCGTGATATAAGCTTGTGATTTGAACAATGTGACTTAAACTCCGGCAAACGAACTGAATCCTCCATCAACCGGTACGACTACACCTGTGACGAATTTGGCGCCATCTGAACATAAGTAAATAAGTGTGCTTGCCAACTCATCTGGCAGGCCGAATCGACCGAAAGGAGTATTCGCCAGCACTGATTTTCCTCGTTCGGTTAAGCCCCCATCAGGCGTTCTCAAAAGCGTCCTGTTCTGTTCCGTTAGAAAAAATCCTGGAGCTATGGCATTCACCCGAATACCCTCACCAAATTTATTTGCCATTTCAACTGCAAGCCATTGTGTAAAGTTGCTAACCGCAGCTTTAGCAGCGGAGTATCCGACCGCCCTGGTGATCGGAATAAAAGCCGCCATCGAGGAAATATTAATAATACATCCGTTCTTGGACGCCATAATAGGTTCTGCTAAAATCTGGCATGGTAACACCGTCCCAGTTAAATTCAGCTCTAATACCTTCTGAAAATCTTCGATCTTTAAGTCAAGAAAAGTTTTATCGGTAGGGATAGCCGCACCCGGTAAACTGCCTCCTGCACAGTTCACCAAAATATTGATGGTTCCGAATCGATCCACGATAACTTTTTTAGCTTCGTGAAGCTGCTGAGAATTTAGCACATCGGCACCCACGCCCATTGCTTCACCTCCTGACTTCTTGATTTCTTTTGCCAGGTCATTTGCAACATCTACTCTCCTTCCCAGAATGACCACGGTGGCGCCGGCCTGCGACAAGGCTTTAACCATAGCACTTCCTAAAACTCCCGTGCCTCCTGTTATGACGGCAACTTTTTTTTCTAAACTAAAGAGTGAATTTAAATACGACATAAAAAAATATGATTTTAAACTTTGATTGCTTTATGCATTCGGTGACTTTCATAACAGACTTCGATAAGCCTGATAGCATCCTTTGATTCCTCCGGCTTCACCAACAAAGGCTTACCGTTGCGGATACTGTCATATACACTCTTGTAGAAAAGTGTGTAGTTACCCGGAATTGTTTCAATGAGTCCATCCACATGCAATCCGTTGATTGTTGTGTTAAGTTTACCCCACCATTCTTTTCCTTCTGTACCCCATCCAGGCGAACCGGGAACCTTTCCGTCTTTCAATGCTTGTTCTTGCGGATCGATACCATACTTAATAAACGATCCTTCCGTCCCATGAAGAATGTAACGGGGGCCTGCTTCTCTCACTAGATAACTTGACTTAACAATCGCATGGAAATCGTTGTATTGCATCCGTATGTCATAGAAATCTTCCACTTTTCCATGGGGACGTTGAACGCCGACCCGCGCATCGACTTCCACAGGCATTCCAAATAGATCGATCACCTGATCTAACATGTGTGAACCCAGATTGAAAAGAATGCCGGATCCAGGACCCTGTTCTTCCTTCCATGTATTGGCTTCAATATAATTACGATAACGGTCGTAGTGTAATTCAAACTCAGCCACTTTTCCGACCAGCTTGTTATTCAAAACTTTTTTTATCGTCATGAAGTCGCCATCCCAGCGCCTATTTTGGAATACGGTAAGTAGTTTATTTTTTTTATTGGCGAGATCGATGAGTTTCTCCGCCTCGTGAACGTTCACCGTAAAAGGTTTTTCTACAATCACATGCTTACCTGCTTCCAGCGCTTGGGAAGCAAAAGGGAAGTGAAATTCATTTGGTGTGTTAATTATAATGAGCTCGATAGAGGGGTCTTCTATAACCTCATTTACGTGCCTGGCTATTTTTATGGAGGGATATCGCTGTTTTGCTTTGTCAGAAGTTCGCTGTACTACCGAGGCGAGCGTAAATCCAGGATCAACGGCCAATAAAGGAGCGTGAAATATTTCACCGGACATTCCATAAGAAAGCAAGGCTGTTTTAATAGGATTCATTCAAATCTATTGAGGATTAACAGGTTTGACAGTAGATTTTATTTTGGCAATATTTTTTAAGTGGGCAAATATAACTTTTTCGATCAACCCCCAATCCTTTAATGTGATGGCGTCTTTTGGAAAAAGAGGCGCACTTAACTTTATACACATCGATCCGGCTTCGTACCATTTTCTGAGTGCGCTTTCGTGCAAATCAGTGATACCTGAAGGGATGAAATTAAGATCCGGGTGCTCCCGTTTTACCATTGCAATAAAATCTGAGCCCAGGATATTTCCCGGTAAAACACCAATTACACTTGCGCCAAGCGATTTCGATTTTTCGATATCGTCGAGCGACGTGCACCCCGGCATCCATAATGCTCCATGCTGGTTGCAGGCCTCGGCCATTTCCGGTCGAAGAAAGGGTGAAGCAATAAATTCCGCACCAACCTGAATATACCGTTCCGTCATGGTCGCATCGAGCACCGTACCTGCACCTAAAATCAGTCCTGGGTAGATATGGGAACGCTCTTTTATATAATTAAAGAGGCGCGGGCCTTTATTATCACGCTGATGCATGAATTCAAAGACGCGCAAGCCACAACGATAAGACACATCGACGATTTGCATCAAGACATCGACATCCGGGTGATAGAACACGGGAATAACGCCGATTTGCTTCATTTGAAATATCAGATCCTGTTTGGTGGATGACATTCTTTGTGTGAAATTGCCTTTATGTTGAATTTTAAATTTCAAATTAATAAAATTAAAATATAAATTGCGCAATCGATTGCGCAAGATAATAGAATTATTCCTATGTCCATAAAATTTTTAAAGATTCATCCGGCGGATAATGTGTATGTGGCCTTGACCGATTTAAAAGCGGGCGAAAACCTAATGGTGAATGGCGAGCCCCTCACGTTAGCAGATGATATTCCGGCTAAACACAAGTTCACTCAAAAATCACTTCAGCCTGAAGAAGAGGTTTTCATGTATGGAACGGTGGTTGGAAAAGCTATCCAGCCAGTTAAAGCCGGAGGGGTGATCGGTACCCATAATTTGAAACACAAGGCAGCACCTTTTTCGGGGAGGACAAAAACCTATCAGTGGACACCTCCTGATGTTTCAAAATTTAAGAACAAAACTTTTGAAGGATATCATCGCCCCGACGGACAAGTAGGGACAGCAAACTATTGGCTCATTGTTCCGTTGGTGTTTTGCGAGAACCGGAATGTTGAAGCCATTCGCGATGCGTTCATGGATGAATTAGGTTTCAGTAAGCCCGATGCTTATAAAAATTACGTCCATCAACTGGTCCAGCTTTATCGGGAAGGAAAAGCTGAAGCAATTTCATCCGTCTCTTTTCAACCTGCAACTTCGAATGGACATTCACGAACGTTTAAAAATATTGATGGGATTAAATTTCTTACCCACCAAGGAGGATGTGGCGGTACCAGGCAAGATTCCCAAACCCTTTGTAAACTCATTGCTGGATATATCCATAATCCCAATGTGGCAGGCGCTACGATTTTAAGTCTAGGCTGCCAGAATGCGGAAATAAAAACATTACAGGAAAGCCTTAGTGTACTTGATCCCACCGGATCAAAACCCGTATTTATTCTAGATCAGCAGCAATCTGGAACCGAGCAGGAATTACTAACGCAAGCCATTCAAAAAACTTTCCTGGGATTAATAGAAGCAAACAAAATTGAACGTAAGCCAGCGCCGTTAAGCAAATTAGTCGTTGGATTAAAATGTGGAGGATCCGACGGTTTTTCCGGTATTTCCGCCAATCCGGCGATCGGACATACATCCGACCTTTTGGTGACCTTAGGAGGTAGTACCATCCTTTCAGAATTTCCCGAATTGTGTGGCGTGGAACAAGATTTGATTAACCGATGCGAAAGAGATGAAGCCGGTGAATTGTTTATCAAACTCATGCGTACTTATTCCAGCGCTGCAGAAGCTGTAGGATCGGGATTTGACATGAATCCTTCTCCTGGAAATATTAAAGACGGTTTGATTACCGATGCTATCAAATCGGCGGGCGCTGCCAAAAAAGGTGGTACCGCACCCGTTGCAGACGTATTGCAATATGCTGAGTACATT
>CAZAHL010000020.1:0-42120 GCA_964484845.1 uncultured Chryseolinea sp.
TATTCACCTTTGCCTGAGATCAATACCGAACAGGAAAGTGTTGAACTAGCGGCCTCGAATTCGGGTAAGAAAACGATATTCCAGTTCCCACATTTAATACTGGGGGCCATTGGAATTTTCCTGCACGTAGGCACCCAGGTTGTTGCCATTGACACAGTTATTGGCTATGCAAATTCGATGAATATAAATTTGATGGAGGCGAAAGCGTTTCCTTCCTACACTTTGTCGGCCACGATGTGTGGGTATATTCTTGGAATTATCTGTATCCCCAAATTCATCAGCCAGGTAAATGCGTTACGCATATGTACTTTGCTGGGAGCGATTCTTACGTTGTTAATTATTTTTGCCAACGGCCATGTTATGTTTTTTGGACACGTTGCTGATATTTCCATTTGGTTTGTAGTTTTGCTTGGGCTTGCCAATTCATTGGTGTGGGCCGGTATGTGGCCATTGGCTTTAGACGGCCTAGGACGTTTTACAAAACTTGGAGCGTCTGTCATGATCATGGGTTTATGTGGAAATGCTATACTTCCACTTTTATATGGATATGCCGCGGATATATATAGCACTCGGTTGGCATACTGGGTATTGTTTCCATGCTATCTCTATCTTGTGTTTTATGCTTTTTCCGGACACAAAATAAGGCGATGGGCATTTTTGTAAATCTTTTCTATTAGAATTAATGGAATATCAGCGACTAAAAATATATAACGGTAAACTAATAACTCCCGCTGGAATTATTTCCGGAGGCACGATCCTTATTACAAATGGAGTCATTGCTGCAGTTGGCAAGGAGAATATTGAAGTAACTGACGTTCTTGAAATAGATGCTCAAGGACAATACATTTCCCCAGGGTTTATTGATATGCATGTTCATGGGGGAGGTGGTTATGATTTTATGGATGCACATGAAACAGCTTTCCTGAAGATAGCAGATACGCATGCTTCCTATGGTACCACGGCTATGCTACCTACAACGCTGACCAGCACAAAAGAGGAAATGCTTCAGACACTTCAGGTCTATGAAGAAGCCAACCGAATGAATAATAACGGTTCTCAGTTTTTAGGTATGCACCTGGAAGGACCTTATTTTGCCATGAGCCAGCGCGGCGCACAAGACCCAAAATACATTCGCAATCCTGATCCCGAAGAATATAAGGATATTCTCGCGCGTACTTCTTGTATTCGACGTTGGAGTGCTGCACCTGAACTTGAGGGTGCACTTGAATTTGGCAGGTATGTAAAATCAAAAGGGATATTGCCTTCGTTGGCACATACAGATGCCATTTATGAAGAAGTGGTAAAAGGATTTGACGTAGGATATACGTTGGCCACGCATTTGTATTCTGGTATGTCAGGAGTTACACGGCGAAATGCATTTCGGTATGCAGGAGTGGTAGAGAGCGCCTTTATTATTGATGAAATGGATGTGGAGATTATTGCAGATGGTGTTCATCTGCCGGCACCGTTATTGAAATTGGTGTATAAAATTAAAGGTGCTGATCGTATAGCATTGATAACGGATGCCATGCGCGCGGCCGGTACGGATGTCACGGAAAGTATTTTGGGAAATAGAAATAGTGGTTTAAAAGTAATCGTTGAAGATGGTGTAGCAAAATTGCCAGACCGAACCTCATTTGCCGGAAGTGTTGCTACTGCCGACCGGCTGGTAAGAACCATGTTATCTTTGGCAGAGGTACCGCTGGCAGAGGCCATAAAAATGATCACTATCACACCAGCCCGTATTTTAGGAGTATCCGATCGCAAAGGAGAATTGGTTGTAGGTAAAGATGCAGATATTGTCATTTTTGATAATGATATAAATATTTCGATGACAGTCATAAAAGGGAAAATAGTATTTCAGCGTAAAGAAAATGTCGGAATCAGGATGGTGAAGATTTAAGGATGAACAGGATTAGAATGTGAATGAAAGTGACCGATAATATCTTTTTGTAATTATTTCTGACTTAAAGCTTCCCTTCCTTCCCTTGTTTTAGACATCCAATACTAAATACAAGAGAAATACGAAATCTACAAATAGAACCAAATGATAAGATCCAAACACCTTTGTTGCTTCATACTTTATGTATCAGTCCTTTGTCATTCAATGATCATTTATGGTCAGGAAGCAAATAATTTAAAATTGAAAGATTTTCGGCCGGTCTCTATCTATAAAATACCACAGACCAAAATAGAGAAGGCAAAGTTTCCTGTAATTGATTTTCATTCCCATGATTATCCGAAGACAGATAAAGAAGTTGATGCTTGGGTAAAAACAATGGATGAATCCGGGATAGCAAAAACAATTATTCTTTCTTACAAGACGGGAGCTGGCTTCGATTCTGTGGTAACTAAATATTCCCGGTACAAAGATCGTTTTGAAATATGGTGTGGGTTTGATTACACCGGATATGAAAAACCCGGATGGCAGAAACACGCTGTTAAAGAACTCGAGAGGTGTTTTAAAAATGGAGCAAGGGGTGTAGGTGAATTGGGTGATAAAGGACTTGGAGAATTTTATTCAGCACCAACGCCGGGATGGGGACTGCATATTGATGACCCTCAACTCAAACCTTTGTTTGAAAAATGCGCCGAACTTAAAATGCCGGTGAACATTCATGTAGCAGAAGATGAATGGAATTATCTTAAAGGTGATTCAACCAACGATGGGCTCATGAACGCAGAAATTTGGAAAGTTGATTTGAGCGAAAAAGGAATTTTAAATCATGATCAATTGATAACCACACTGGAGAATGCGGTAAAGAATAATCCAAAGACAACGTTTATTGCTTGTCACCTTGCTAATTCATGTGCTGACTTGAGCGTGCTTGGTAGATTGCTTGATACTTATCCCAATCTCTATGCAGATAATTCTGCACGCTATAGTGAGATCGCACCTATTCCACGCTATGCGCATAATTTTTTTGAAAAGTATTCAGACAGAATTGTGTATGGTACGGATATGGGTACTGCGAAGGAAATGTATCAAATTACTTTTCGCATATTGGAAACAACAGATGAGCACTTTTACTATCACGACTATTTTTCAAACCATTGGCCATTGCACGGCTTGGGGCTTACAGAAAGCACGTTAAGGAAAATTTATAATACCAATTCAAAAAAAATTTCTGGCCAAGAGTAATTAGTGTCTGTCTTTAAAGTAACTGCGTCAAAAACATTTCACGCAAAGTACGCTAAGGAAATCCCGCAAAGGGCGCAAAAATATATCTTCTGCGGCCTTTGCGTGTATTTTTTTCTTTGCGTCCTCTGCGTGAACCTTGACTTTAAAGACAGACACTAATTAATTAGACCTTGAAGGCGGAAACCGTTTGTTTAAAAAAGAAGTGGAAGCGTACTATGCATAAGGGTATGTTAGGAAATCTAATTGAAGCCTTACACGTTAGCACCCGTTGATTTTATAATGGTCCTTTTAGGAATGCCGTCCATTCACAGAAGATAGGAAGAGCGACTATAGTGCTTTTCAAATGCTAACCCTATGCCGGGTGTGCAGATGTATTCAAAGATTCCATAGGGAAGATTTGTAATGATATGAAGAAGTTGAACGCTTCAAATAAGCCAATTCGTTTACCAAAATTTCATGACCCAGTAAAATAAAAATTGATCATATTCGATCGGATTCGGTCGGATATGGACATCAAATAAAATATCAAGGCTCAAAAAGAAGGAGAAATCGATTTTGCCCCTGGCACGATTGTTAATACTACCGTTAAAATATTGTGATGGTGAACCTATCAATCAGGTGAATTTGAAGAAGCAGAATCGTCCGTGTGTTAATTGTGATTTAGGCAAAAACCCTATCCTGAAATTCCGAAGGTGGAATTAACACAATAGAAAGACCGAAAAGAAATTATAAGTGACTGACAATATTTTTCAGAAAAAACGACTACCCTATGTTCCAAAATTACTTTAAAATCGGTTGGAGGAATTTGTTAAAGAACAAAGCCAACTCCGTTATAAATATCGGTGGTCTTGCAGCGGGTATGGCAGTTGCTATTCTGATAGGTTTGTGGGTTTATGATGAATTGTCATATGATAAAAACTTTTCCAACTATGATCGGATTGCCCGGGTTGTGCAGAACCAAACGTTCGATGGCGAGGTAGAGACTTGGTTCAGTCAAGCCATGCAACTGGCCCCTGAGTTACGAAACACGTATGGAAGCAACTTTAAACATGTTATTACCAGCGACTTTCCCAATGATCATAAATTGACTTATCAAGAAAAGAGTGTGAAGAAGTCAGGTAGTTTTATGGAGCCTGACGTGACAGAAATGTTAACACTGAAAATGGTAAGTGGTACACGTTCAGGGTTGAAAGATTTGAATTCAATTTTACTTTCTCAGTCAACTGCAAAAGCGCTCTTTGGTGAAGAAGATCCTATCGCAAAAATTATAAAGGTTGATAATGACATTGACGTAAAAGTTACCGGTATATACGAAGACTTGCCTTATAATTCTTCCTTCTCGAATTTGAATATCATCTTGCCTTGGGACCTGCTTGTAAGGACAAATGATCTTGAGAATCGCGTTGGATGGGGAAATAGCTGGTTTCAATGTTTTGTACAAATTGCCGAGAATACTGATATGGGTTCAGTATCAGCCGCTATTAAGGATGCAAAGCTAAAAAGAGTGTTGGTGGATGATGATGATGCCAGATTTAAACCTGAGCTCTTTCTTCATCCCATGAGCCGCTGGCGTTTATATTCTGACTTTAAAAATGGTGTTTCGGTCGGCGGCAATATTCAATACGTCTGGACCTACAGCATCATCGGACTTTTTGTTTTACTTCTCGCATGCATCAACTTCATGAATTTGAGTACGGCACGCTCTGAAAAAAGGGCGAAGGAAGTTGGCATCCGTAAAACAATTGGTTCTATTCGAGTTCAATTGATTAACCAGTTCTTTACCGAATCCTTATTGGTGTCGTTGTTTGCCTTTGTCTTTTCGTTAGTCCTGGTCCAGCTTGCCCTGCCGTGGTTTAATGAAGTTTCCGGGAAGCGCATGGGTATATTATGGAGCGACCCGCAATTTTGGGTTGCGTGTATAGGCTTTACGTTGATAACAGGATTGGTTGCGGGAATTTATCCGGCATTGTATTTATCTTCATTTCAGCCGGTAAAGGTTTTGAAAGGAACTTTCCGTGCAGGCCGTTTTGCCGCCGTACCCCGTAAGGTTTTAGTAGTAGTGCAGTTTACGACTTCCGTTACGTTGATCGTTGGAACCATGATCATTTTCAAGCAACTACAATTTGCTCAGGAAAGGCCCATTGGCTATAATATTAATGGACTCGTTTCATTGCCGATACGAACCAACGAAATTATAAAACACTATGATGCGCTTCGAAATGAATTGTTAAAAACCGGAGCAATTGAGGAAGTGGCCGCTTCTGAAGTTCCTATCACTGGAACATTCACAACTAATAGCGGCTTCGACTGGCAAGGTAAGGATCCTAATCTGGTGGAGGAATTTGTTACGGTTGGGATAACACATGAATTTGGAAAAACAATAGGCTGGGAGATTAAGGCTGGAAACGATTTTTCAAAAGACATGGCAAGCGATTCATCCGGTTTTATTATTAATGAAGCTGCCGCAAAGTTTCTGGGATTTGAAAATCCGATTGGCGAAGTGATGAAGTGGAACAATAATGGTGAATGGAAGATTATTGGAGTAACGAAGGATATGGTTACTCAATCGGCCTTCTCATCTGTAAAACCCATGATTTTCTTTCTAAAATCCAGCAGACTCGATTTTATAAATTATACTCAGCTCAATATTAAACTTAGTCCTTTAGTAAGCGCAAAGGAAGCGTTGGCTAAAATTGAGCCCATTTATAAAAAGTATGATGCCGATAATGCTTTTGAATATTCCTTCCTTGACCAGGAGTTTGGTAAAAAGTTCGATAATGAAAGGCGTATTGGTAAATTGGTTGTTGTCTTGGCCACCCTTGCCATTCTGATCAGCTGCCTCGGACTTTTCGGACTTGCGTCATTCGTAGCGGAACAACGAACGAAAGAAATCGGTATTCGTAAAGTGCTAGGTGCTTCCATATCACAGTTATGGCAATTACTTTCTAAAGACTTTGCTCTACTCGTTGTCATCTCTTGCGCGATATCCATACCGTTAGCATATTATTTTATGGATAACTGGTTGACACAATATCAATATCGGATAACGATTTCATGGCACATTTTTGCGATGGCAAGCTTATGCGCCTTAGTTATAACATTCTTGACCATAGGTTACCAGACGTTAAAAGCAGCCATCACAAATCCCGTAAAAAGTTTAAGGTCAGAATAGATCATTTTATAACCCTAAAAATGAGCAACTTCACAGGGAGCTGATCGATCGTATCATGAATGAATTGTGAGATTTGGTGAGTGATGGGCTGATTGAGGCTTTGGAAAATGTTGCGGAGTGCTTCCAGGCATCTAGAGATTTCTCAAGGATCAAGCCATTTAAATGTGAGTTCGATTCTCTACGTCTCCACCCCGCTGCCATCTTACTATTCACTCAAGCATTGTTCGTTCCCATGCTACCACCTTTACACCCTTGGAATAATGAATCAAATCGGGTTTTCTGTCAAGCGATATGTTTCCAATTTTATAGTTGGTCTTTAAATCTGAAATGGTAACCATATTCAGATTCCAGGCCTTATGGTGAGTCTCATACCTAAAAACTTTTTCCCCTACATCAAGGTACAAGGCATAGCGTTCGGTGAGCCAGTTGTCTAATTCCGATTTATCGGTTATTTTCTCACCAATTGTAAATTTTGTATCAAGGTGGAAACCTTTAGTGACGTTAATGGAAGAGTACTTGTGTGAGTTGCCACTTGTGTCAACGTGAATGCTTGTCTTAGTATAGGGCAGTCCTGACAATAATCTAGCTACGAAGCATGAGATTTGTTTTTCAGCTTCAATACTTAAGAAATACACTCCACTTTTATTATCGTTAGATACATAGGTTCTAATATTAATTTCATGAAAGTCTGAGATTATCGAAACAGAAGGAAGATTTCTTGGCCGGATTCGTTCCATAGTAAATGCTACCAGTGAGATCCAACTTTCCCCATTGAACGTATCAACTGAAATGTTTTTGGGAACAAGGTTAGTTAATTCGGAAGTCGGTACTTTCCAATGAAGGAATAAGGCGTTATTCCACTCTTGATAATAATTCCATCGGCCTTTGGGAAGTGTCCATGGTCTGTGAGAAATAGAGTAAAGTAACTCTTCAATTTCTTTCATTGTCACATATGTCTTATGAATGCCAACCATGCTGTGCACTGTGTTGGAAACTGCATCAGGCAACACATGGTTGAATAAAATTATAGCCAGAAGTCGAGTTTACAAATCAACTAGCAAATTAAAGGTGAGTTGTGATTGACACCATCAATTTTCCATTTCTATTGTATATAATATTATTCCGATATTCTTTCTTCTTATCTCTAAATCCATTGTTTTCCGTGCATAGACCTAATGAATCTTTGCACCTTTGATGAGTTTTTGCAATATTTAAATAGCCTTAAATATTAATCCGATGTTTTATACAAATCTATTCCGAAGAGTCGTCAGGAGTTTTAATCACAATAGGTTTTATGCAGTCATAAACCTTGCTGTACTGATAACGGCAATAACCAGTTGTATCCTTGTTACCCTATATATCCTGCATCAATCAACTTTCGATGCACACCATGACAACGCCAACCATACGTTCAGGCTTTCTACCAATATCACTATGGGACAAGGTAGTGGAGAAACGCCCCAGACTGCTATTTGCCTGGGGCCAGTCATGAAAAAAGAGAATCCTAACATTCTTGAATATACCAGATTCAATCCATTTAACTTCAAATCTTTCCTGGTAGAACAAAATGAACGGGCGTTTAAAGAGACCGGTATATTGGGAGCTGAGCCTAGTGTTTTCAAAGTATTTACCCACCCGTTCCTGATCGGTAATCCAACCACCGCTCTGAAGAATCCCAACTCCGTGGTAATGACCGAAAGTTTTGCCACGAAATATTTTGGGACGATTCAGTGTCTCGGCAGACTTCTTAAAATCGACCGAACCGAATACCAGGTTACCGGTGTAATTGAAGATCTCCCGGGAAACTCTGACCTTGACTTCCGCGCACTTATATCCGAAGAGTACCTGGACTCCGAAGACTGGGACGATGGAAAGTATTGGACCTATGTAGTTACCAAAAAAGGCACAACGATCGACGATCTTAACCGGACTCTGGAAACCATACGGACACGATATACGGAACCTTACTACAAAGAGAGTGGAATGAATATACAGTTGAACATGCACGCAACACCTTTAAGAGATGTACATTTTACGCAGGGACTTATATATGATACGCCCAAGTCTAACTACCTGTACATTTATATATTTTCCATAATAGGATTTTTTACGCTGTGTATTGCAAGTTTTAACTACATAAACCTGTCCGCGCTGCAATCTTTCAAACGCAGTAAGGAAGTGGGATTGAAAGGAGTTTTGGGGGCCACCCGGTTTCAGCTTGTGCTTCAATTTGTCAGTGAGTCGCTGGCACTGTCGGTAATCAGTCTCTTCATCTCCCTTATTCTGGTCAGTGCCCTATTGCCATCTTTCAATTCGATGGCACAAATTAAAATTCAGCTATCGGCATTGTTCCACTGGAAGGCACTGTTCACAATGTTTGTAATGGTACTCATGCTTGGCATTATCTCATCCGTTGTGCCCGCACTGTACATTACTTCATTCCGGACGACCAAGTTGCTCAAAGATAAGCTCACCAGTTTTAGCCAGGGTGTTTTGTACAAGACACTTTTGACAACTCAATTTGCGATGTCTGTGGCAATGATCATTTGCACACTTGCTGTTTACAAGCAGGTTCAATTTATGAAAGAAAAAAGCCTCGGTTTTGACATGGACCAGGTACTCATTCTAAATCTGGCCGATGAATTGGACTTTAACGAGAATATGAACCTGAAAAAGCAACTCGGGCAATTCAACTCTATCGGTAGCGTATCGTTGATAAGCGAAGGAGCAACTCCTGGAAGCGATGGGATAGAGAAAAGCGATGTGGTAATAGAAAATGAAAGTGGGGAGCCAAGGATGGAATTCTTTAATACAATTGGTGTGGATGAAGATTACTTTGATCTTCTAAAGATCGAATTGTTGGAGGGAAGAAATTTCAATCCCGAAATCCTGGAAGATCTTCGTCACTCCTTTATTGTAAACGAGGCATTCATCAGGCACGTGGGCTGGAACACAGCTGTCGATAAAGAAATAGAATTGCATGGCCCCGGAAAAATAATTGGTGTGGTAAAAGACTATAATTACAAATCGTTGCATAATACAGTAGAGCCATTGATCATGCATTACAATATTGGTGGCCCCAACAATGAAATGCTTGTCAAGGTGAATTCACTTGAAGACATAGACATCGTGAGAGAAACATGGCGAAAGGTAGTTGGTAAATCGGTGTTTAATTTTTCCTTCCTGGACAATAATTTCAACAGGCAATATCAACAGGAGCAGGCCGTCATGACCATGTTCTTTTTATTCAGCCTGCTGGTTGTGGCCCTTACGTGCCTGGGACTGTTCGGATTGTCGTCCCTAATCACCAAACAGAGAATAAAAGAAATCGGAATCCGTAAGGTACTTGGCGGCAATGAGATCAGTATCATTTATATACTTCTGAAGGATATTGTCTTTTTGTTATTTATCAGTGTATTTATCGCGGCCCCCGTTGCGTACTATGGTATCGATCAATGGTTAAAGGGCTTTGCGTACCAGGCTAATATCGGCGTAGCGATATACGTGGCTGCCTGGGTGCTTACCTTGTTTACGACCATTGCGACAGCATTTTATCATACCCACAAAGGGGTAAATACCAATCCTGCTATTTCCTTACGACACGAAGGATAGGATCGATTGGATTGGAATTTGGTGACAATTTTAAAAGTAGATTGATTGTAGATTTTAGATTGACGATTTTAGATTGACGCTCGATTGAAGTTCATAGAGATTCGGAAAGCGTAATCAATCTCCGTTTGTAAATCAATGCCGTTTAGTTATGGCCGTCGGGCTGGATACTTTTTGGATTTTTCAGGAAAAGCTATAGCCGCAGCTTCAAGTCCGGTTGTGCAGGCATCGTAGTTTCATTCAGTACTGCTTTTTCTCTTCCAGCTTCTGGATTAGCAACCTAATTTTATCTTTGGTCTGGCAAGGGCATGTGTGGATAAAATTCAGTTGCGTTTCCAGAAGCGCGGCCCACCGGCTGTTGGAGGCCAGGCCTTTGGAATTACAGACCACTAACTAATTGTAGATTTTAGATATTTTAGATTGACGATTTTAGATTGCGCTCGATTGAAGTTCGCAGACATTTTGAAGATCTAATCAATCTACAATTTGCTTTTAAGTGCTAATGAAACTTCAATGTTGGTTTAATAGCTAAGTTCCTGTGGCTATTTGTTAGAATCATGATCATTCGTTTGGATGAAATAATATATAGTTCTTCCATGAAGAGTTCAAATTTCATGTTACAATGAAAAAAAATCAAGTTTACCCTTTTAATGCTGACGATAAATCTTCACGATTCACACTTAACGCCTGAAATCCGCAAAGCAGGATAATTGTTGTTGCACAATATACAAGAGGAATTGTTGGGTCTAACCAGTTGAAGGAAGTTGTATATACAAAATTCCTAAGCAACTCTTTTAGGATTATATATGTCAAAGGACCAAAAATTAAAATGGCCTTTATCATTTGCATCGTAAACTCACGAACAAGCAGAAGTGTGATATTAATGGTTTTAGCACCACATAATTTATGAATGGCAATTTGTTTTAATTTGTCGCGAACGATGCTAATACTTAAACCATATATTGCGCAACATGATAAAAGCGCAGAGATTATGGCCAACATCTCTGATAGCGTATTAAGTCTGTCCTGATACCCGAGCCATTCTTCAAAACGTTTGTCTAAGAATGAGATAGTAGACTTGTTTGTTCCCTGATTAAAATAACTTGATAAAAAATCCATTGTTCGTCGAATATCTACCTCCAGGATTCTGACGCAGAGAAAATTGTAGCCATGATACGATGCTACATTTAACTTTAAAGGCTTCTCTGGTTGATTGAATTGTCCGCTGAGATCTTTGAAAACCCCAATGACATTGTGAGCGTTATTTCCAAGTATTTTTTTTGCCAGCTCGTTAATTACGACGATGGAATCGCCGGCGTTAGCTTTAAACCAATTACCCTCTAGGATTTGTAAATCAAAAAAATCTCTGAAAGCAGGGTCAACTCCGATAAAATAAAATTCCGAATTTAATTCTTTGCTGCTAATTTGAGATGGCAATTGTGAGGTTCCTAGAACGTCAACGATATTCGCATTCGTTTTTTTCCAGTGAGCTCGAAGATTTCGAATACCTTCATCGTTAAGATCTTTCGGGTAGTTCAAATAAACGATCTGCTCAAAATTGCGTCCGGGCTCTTTCAATAGAGAATATGTTACTTGTCGTCTAAGAACCATAGACGCTACGATTAGAAAAATACTTATTCCCAATTGTAAAAATGTGATGGTTCTCTTGAAGCGGGGAAAGCTTATTGTGTTGGTACTAAGAAGGCGGTTCGGTGTCGCTTTGACGAATTTATAGACCGTAAAAAGTGGGCTGGTTCCTGCTATTAAAAGAAGCCCAACTAAAGTGACTATTAGTAGACTGTTGCCTTTCAGCAACAATGAAAGAAGAGATATGGAAAGGATTGGTTCGATCCACTCAGAGATGGCTATTAAAAGAAATAGTCCCAGGAATAACGATGAGCCTACAATAAAAAATGATTCTTTTGCAAAGGCAAGCATTAGATTTATCTGCCCTGTGCCGGCAAGTTTTTTTATTGCCAATTCTTTTGACCGGTAAGGCAACGATAATGTTGTCAGATTTATGAAACTGGAAAGAGCAAGGAAGAGGATAAGAGAGGTGATACAAATTAAAATGATAATGCTGTAATGATCTCCATGTTTGGCGTCGTCGCCAACAACTCTAGGCCCAAAATAAATTTCTGAAATGGATTGAAGTTTATAAGTCAATTCATCCGAATCGGAAATTTTATCTAATATGGTCTTCACATAACTGCGCTGACTATAAAGTTTTTTTCCATAAACTCCAGTAGCATTCGGATCAAAATTTAAAGATTTAACGGATAGACTATCAAACCTGATAAAACTATTGAACGACTCATGAGAATTTTGAGGATAATCTTTATACACAACGGCCACCGAAAAAATGAGAGTGTCACTTAAGGTATTTATATTTAATTTTTTTCCTATTGCGTGACTCGTTCCAAAGTATTTAATAGCCGTTGATGAGGAAAGCATAACCATTCGACTTTTCTGTTGAAAATCCTTAATGGAGCCATGCAAGACATCAAACGAAAAGATATCCGTTATCTCAGGATCTGCTGCATAAAACTCCCGGTCATGAAAAATTTTATCCTCGACCTGAATATTCAATTCTTTCATCAGTTTGAGTCGGGACAAAATCATTGAATCCCTTTCATTCGACTTTAAGAAAGTGAATACGTCAATCGGTATCCGATTGGAAACACGGTTTCCACTATACGATGCATTATTGTTCCGTTGAAGGATTCTAAAGATGGACTTGTAGTCCTCATGGAAACGGTCGTACCCGAATTCACTTATTGAAAATAGTAGTATCAGGGTTGAGCAGGAAAAAGCAATCGCGAGAGTAACAATTTTCAAAAAATAGACCTCGCGGCTCTTGGAGATAATCCTTAAGAACAACCGGGTTTGAAATAATTCCATTGTTTAGAGCAAAAGCTAAGTTGGCCAACTCAAGAATTTGACCAATTCTGAATTAGCTGCTTCGCGGTCCATAAAAGCAAATAATAATAAAGCGCCTCTCAATATTGAACAGCTTAATCCGATACCGGACAACTTGCCGACTTTAGCTAAACTGGCAATGCTTGTGGACAAGGTTAAGAATTGAAAATTGCAAGATTGAAAAATTGGAAAATTAAGGTGCGAATTTTTTAATCTTACAATCTTACAATCCTAATCTTTCAATTTCAGGTTGCTAATGCACATCAAGACAGTTTTAAAATTATTAAAAAGACCGAATTGGACTAAAAAGGATCTCGCCAGTTTTGTAGTAAGTGGATTGTGTTCCGGTCTTAAAGGACTGTATCCACGCTTCGTTCTGGCTTACCTCGCTAGAAGTCCAATAGTAGTCTCGGCCATCCTTAGTGAACTCAGGAAGTTTATCCTTGTTGATGTAAAGTTTGTTTAACTCATCTTTGCTTGGTAAATACCAGTTAATATATTCCCCATTTTGAACAACATAAAAACAAATTTGCGCAGCAGAGATGTCCGGGAACTCCGCAAGGGTACGCGGAAATGACGGCTGGGACCTGATGATGCGATCTGTGTTTGCCTTTCCTGTGCCTAGTGCAGTTTTAGTTCCTGTTACTGTGATAGCTTCATGAGACCAGTGCCACGCGGGTGAAGAATAATGACTTACGATTATGCCATGTGCTTCTCCTGCATAATAACCAGGGTCTCCAGGTTGCAATAAGTAGCCCAGGACTCCTCCCTTATAAATTTGGCCAATCACAAGTGCCGTAAAAGTCACCTCATTTCCGTAGGCTGTTCCGACACTGTTTGTAGCATAAGCCCGCGCATAATAAACAGACCCTTCTGTCAATCCAGTTATTGCACTTGTAAATGCCCCTGTTCCAGTTTCATCAGCCGTTTTATTATCGTCTATAGTAGGCGTTGGATTTGCGCTCCAGCAAAGGCCCCGGAATGTAATGGGTGAACCTCCATCGCTCGTTACATTGCCTTCCCCGACTGCTGTGAGTGATGTAAGTGTGTTTACATTGGATGTTGTCAAAACAGGGATTGATACAACGGTAAATGCCGGTTGATTTGTTGCTGCCTTCCCCTTTACGGTTACAACTATAGGTCCTGTTTCTGCTAACATAGGTACTGTAGTTGTTAGTTGTGTATCGGTAGCGATAGTAACAACAGCTTCTTTTCCATTGAAAGTAACTTTATTCTCCGCTAAAAGGGTGCTGAAATTTGTACCCGTGATAATGACCTGTGTATTGATGGGGCCAGAAGCAGGTGATGTTTTACTCACTTCAGGAATAGCGTATTCAACCGTAAAGATAGGTTGATTCGATGTAGCCAAATCTTTTACGATTACAGACACTGGCCCCGACGCTGCGGATAATGGTACCGTTGTCGTTAACTGTGTAGCCGAAGCAGTAGTAACAACAGCTTCTTTTCCATTGAAGGTAACTTTATTTTCACCCAAAACTGTACTGAAATTGGTACCCGTTATAGTGACTGGTGTGTTGATGAGGCCTGAAGTTGGGGATATCGCATTAACTTGAGGCAACGCAGGCGGTTCTGGATCATTATTGCAGGATACTAAAGCGATCAGGAAGGCAACTGCTATTGAGCTGGCAATTCTTGAAAAGTAAAATGCTGAATGGAGGTTCATAGTATGGCTTTACTCTACAAGACTAACTTCTCATTGAAGGAGAGGCAATAACCCTTTTAGGTCATTCCGGGAAAATGTTTGGAACACGTTGTTCGCTTCAAGAAAGTTTGAATTTTTTTAATCTGTTCTTTGGACCACTGGGTTTAGCTTATTAAAAAATAAGTAGGCTTAGAAGTTGAAGGCCGGTTTTCTGAAAGGGGAATTACAATTCGCTGCAAAAGGAATTATTGCTGTAAACTGAAATTTAGATTGGCGGCTCTGAACGACATGTGCTACTCTACTCCAAACCCTTCAGAAACTGGACAAACTTTGACTACGTGTCCAGTTTTTTATAAAATATGGACATATCCCTTGTTTATGTCCAGTTTTTGGGCATAATTTTGCCTCATGTCCAGATTTTATTCAAAAATGAACATGTTATATGAAATACGACAGGAATAACCCCTTTAATGACCTTCCGCTCCTTCCGACTTCAAAAGAAGTTGATAATGATTCGGAAATATTGAAAAAACTTGTCAAGGCATCGAGAGCCCTAGCCTCCGTTAACAGCAATGTTTTAAGACTTCCCAATCCTGAGATGCTGATCAATACGATCGGTTTGCAGGAGGCCAAAACCTCAACGGCCATCGAGAATATATTCACGACAGAAGATGAATTGTATAAAGCTATTTCAGATACAGCGGGGAAAGACAAAAGCAACCCGGCTACAAAAGAAGTGCTTCGTTACCGCGAGGCGCTTTGGAATGGGTATCAAACCTTGCACGAACAAGAAGCAATAAATCTGGATTTGATCACGAAAATTTTTCAGCAGATTAAAGATACAAGGGGAGGCTTGCGTCCATCTCAGTCGATGGTTGTAATAAAACGTGGAGACAGTGAATTAAAGCCAGGTGAAGTGATTTATACACCTCCCCGGGGAGAAAATATCATCGAGAAGTTAATGGATAATCTGATAGAATATCTTAATAACGATGAGGCTTATCCGACCGACCCCTTGTTAAAAATGTGCATTGCGCACTATCAATTCGAAGCCATACATCCATTTCATGACGGCAATGGAAGGACTGGCCGTATTCTTAACCTCCTGTATTTAGTCAATAAAAAATTACTTTTCCGACCGGTGCTTTACTTATCAAAGTACATCCTTTTGAACAAGGATGAATACTACTACAATCTTGCAGGAGTTACACAACGCGCATCGTGGAAGAATTGGATCATGTATATGCTAGATGCCGTCGAGAGTACCTCTTTATTAACAAATGATTTGATCAATCAGATTGTAAAACAAATGGAGGTAACGTTGGAGCATGGCAGAAAGCATATTAAATGGTACAATAAAGACGTTAACGAGGCTCTCTTCAGTCAACCTTATAGTCGTCCAAAAATAATTGGTGACGTTTTGAAAAAGTCGTCCAGAACTACCATAACAAAATACATGGATGAATTGGTGGATGCAAAAATTCTAACGCCAAAAAGGGAAGGCAAAGAAATTTACTATTTAAATGATGATCTGATCCGAATATTGGAAAGATAAATTTCCGATAGTCAAACCGTTACTATATTCCAATAAGGGACGAAATGTATTTGGCATGTCTATCCAGTTTACAAGTCCTGGGTGCCGCGGTATCGGCAAAAGAGCGCTGCTTCTTTTACTTAATTCCGAAAAATACTCTTAGCCATTTGATTCTTAAAATTATAAGATCGTAAATCATAAGGGTAAATAAGAAAGTCGCAAATAAAGTAAGAGCATACTTTACGAAAATTCCAGACTCAAGTTTTATAATAAAATAGCCCGCAATGATCAAAACAGTCTGGTGCAAAATATAGAATGGGTAAACTGCTTTATTTGTATACTGAAGTACGGTATTGTTGAAATTTAAATACCGCTTTCCAAAGCCCAGGAAACAGAGTATCCACGAAATTATATTCAGGCATTTTAAAACCTGAAATATCAGATATCCGGGATTGGATTTCTCCAGGAAACCCTCACCAGGTTGATGCCATCCGATATAAATAATCAGAAACGAAATAAGACCCGTGATCAGATAAATAAATCGATCCTTCTCAATCCTGCCCCAAAGGAATTCAGTTAAGGCGATAGCGTATCCGTAAATAAAGATGATGATATAAAAGATAAAGTTATACCAATCGCTGATAAGGTTCCTCGTATCGGGCCAACGTTCTCTCAGAAATACTTCGACTAACACCAATGGTAGAAACAACAATAATAAACGAACGCGTTTAGTAAAGAATTTTTCAAAAGCAGACATTATTTTTTTACCACTCTCTGTTCGCAAATAGTTAAACAATGGCAAGGCAATGACGATGTAAACGATAAGATAAACCAGAAACCATAGATGATTCCAGGTAAAATTTCCATTAGGATAAATCCCATTAAAAAATTCAGGATAAAAAGAAAAATAAGAACCGGCAAATTCACCCCTATACAATCGTTCAACGTATACCTGGGGCGGGATTATAAGTAACACTCCAAATAAAAGCGGAATGAACAACCGGATTACTCTTTCCTTTAAAAATTCTGCGCTGGTCTTGCGTCTGAGTGCGAATCGTACTCCGACACCGGAGACAAAAAACAAAAGAGGTAGCCGCCACTGATTTAGGAAAAGCATTGGAAGTTTTAAACCGCTGCTGAATTCATTATTCTGAATATGATAACCCCAATCGACAAAGATCAAACCCGCGTGATAAAATACAAGTAAACCAAACGCCAATACACGAAGCCAATCTAAGTAATACAGCCTGGCGTTAGCTGAATTTGAAGTGTCTAAAGTCATAATGATATTTATCCTGTGAAAGACCGAGTGATTGTGAGTTAGTTGCATTGTCGGTAATCAACCACGTTATTTTAAATTCCATTTTGCGTGTTCTTTTTTTATCGAAGTCCGCCACGCGTGTTGATTATTTTTTTCAGAATTTGGTAGTAATGCAACTGTTCATGCCCATGTTAGCGCCGGGGCATTTAAAGCGACTATATGTGCGTTGCCGTCCATGCTAGTAATTTTGCGCCAGGTAAAAATAATGCTTGCGCCAGCATTGTCCCAAGAAGTCTGGCAACAGTCAGGTACACAATATATTTTCTGAATGTTGTCTCAGAACATTTCCCTAAAGTGACATCATCTGTCATTGAAGATAAATGTGGGTCGATAAAGATAAACAGTAAAATCGTGGCAAAGCCGTTGATAAATGCTGAAAGATTACTTGCCGTCGTCCTGTAGTCTGGATTTAAATAAGAAGCGTAAACAGCTGATAAAACACCGATGGTCAAAATTGCCACAGCGAAAATATTAAGAATAAAGATGCGCCAGGGAAATTCACGATTTAGTTTTATTTGAGTTATATTTTCTTTAGCTGGTAAAGCCATATTGTCCTTGAAATAAAGAATCCCGGCTTTTGAAAAGCCATGAAGAAGAAGTTTCCCCATCGATTTGTGGATACTAAAATTAACTACGGCTTTGGAGAGGACTCTCTGAAATGTAGGAATGAGAAAGGCACCGACAATGGTCGCAACAGAACAGGAAAAAATGATGAGCCGAAAGATTTCAATGTTTTCAAACACGCCAATTTTTATATCAGCTTCAACCGTCTTAGCAAGGAGCGGCGCTTGAAACCCGTTCGCTGTTCTTGATACTAGAACAAGAATGTTAAAAAGGGCAAAAGAAATTGCTATGCGTCCTGTTCGAATACCCACAATCCTAACCGAATAGGATAGAGTCGTAATGAGGTTAATTACAAAAGTCAGGATTAGTACGAGTACTATTTGTGTTGTCATGTAATCATTATAATGCTTGCTGCTAACGTTTAAAGACGAGACGTATGTGGTTATCGTTCCCGTTATTCAAGCATTGATGATAAAGTTACTTGCACAACTTGATATAACAACTGAATTGGCGTATAACTTATATGGTGTTGGTGCCGATACTTAATTAGAGTCTGTCTATAAAGCAATGTTAAAAATATTTCACGCAAAGTTCGCGAAGGCAATCCGCAAAGGCTGCAAAACTATTTTCTGCGGCCTTTGCGTGCCTTTCTTTGCGGTCTCCTAGCGTGAACCTGAATTTATAGACAGACACTAATTAAGCGTCTTTTCAAGAATATTGTTTTGGCCATAAGAGAAGAAAAAAATTGTTATAAGGGGTGATAGGAAATAACGGGTAATCAAAGTTATCCCGCATATGATTTGTATGTGTTTGTTGCCTGTAGATAATTTTCTGCTCGTTTGGCTATTAATAGTTCGGAAAGTCTAAAGAAATTAACTTTGGTTGTATCACAGAAGTCAGCTTAGCGTAAGGGCGATCGCTTCGACGTTATCCCAAAAAATCCACTTTTCTACTTAGCTGCAATTTCAAAGTTAAATTTATCAGTCGTCTTAGGTGAAATGACTTTGAAATTAATCCTGTAGATCGTATCTCCCCATTTCTGAATAATACCCTGATCCTCCATTGTTGTCAGTGGTATCTTCTCTACAACAGCCTCCATTTGTTTCGGATTATACCGGATTAAAAAGTCACGGAATTTTTTTTCTTTAGTTTTATAATGAATTATCAATTCTCCGGCCTTTGTTATCTCGGAAGGATAACAGGTCATGATATGCTGCGTCAGGTCACTAGCCCGCTTCAGGTTGATCACGTCTGTGACCTGAACATTTTTTTCACGGTTTAACCGTATTGTTCTTTTCCAGGTATTGATTGCTGCATCTTCGGGATAGGCTTTCTCAAGATCCAGGGAGAATTGCGCGTATGACTTTCCCGATTTATACAAAACTTCACTCGCCTTAAATTCCTTTCCAGGCAATTGAGTTTTCCCGTTTACAGAAGGTGTATTGTGATACTCTGAACAATTATACCAGATATCATATCGTTTATCACTAAATGTTTTTCGGGTATAAGTGCCTCTTCCAACATCGATGAGAAGGGGTCGCCCATCAAAATACACCACATAATTTCCAATATCGTTGTGGTTATGGCTTTCATCATTGTGACCTCCTTTGGCCGCTACATAGAAACCTTTGGTCGTGCCTTGGTGGTCACGAGCGGCCATGACCTGCAAATCCGGAAGCCACACATCTTTTGGCAAGGGGAGCCCTTGTTCGGCTATTTGATATTCATCTTGGATAAACAATGCGTATAACTTTCTGAAGAAGTGAAACGTACCTGTTAAAATATCTTCCTGTTGGCGGTAATAGGCTCCGAATTTCATCATAGCGGGATCTTTAATATCCTTGCCATAGCGGTATATCATATTAGCAGACATTTTAGGCTGTGGATCCGCATCGGCAAAATTCAAAAAATAGAAATCACTTATTTGAGCGCGATAAATAAACTTGCCCATGTTTCTTATTTTCTCATCTTCATACACATATTGGAAAGCATTATTGGTAGCGTGATTCAGCATGGAAATATTATCATACAAGGAAGCCGCGGCAGCTCCCCAATAGCTTGGTCCTTCGTCACAACCCCCATCCTGGGGGTAAGGATTAAGAAATTCATCCAGTACCTTTACTATTTTAAAAGTCATGGTAGCCCGTTGCTGATCATTCTTTTCTAAAAGCAATACTGTATTTAGCCAGTTCGAGCAGATCCAGGGGTTCCAATTATTAGGCGCCCTGCCATTTTGATTCGTAGTCATCCAGCCATGAGGTTTTGTCATCAAAGGCTTAAAGAGTCGATTATTAATTTCATAATAAATCCTTTTCCGGATCTGGGGTGAGACTGAATCCAGCTTATCGCCTAGAAAATAATCCACCCACGCGAGATACGTGCCGGTTTCAGCAGCGAATAAATCTACAAAAGGAGCGGAAACATCCATTAGCCCGGCGTATTCTTTTGACTTGGGCAAATGTGCAGGAACTCCCCAGAAAGATTCTTCACAAATAGACCAGACACCATCGATAATGGCATCGAGAAATCTGCCTTTGTTTTCATATACTTCTGCCAACAATAACGTTCCTAGTACTCCTCGTTTCTTAAAGCTCAGTGACTGATATTCATTCCGGTCACCGGTTCTTTCAATGAGAAGGGATTTTGTGGCGGGTATATATGGCCAATCATAATTCAAATAAGATTGGGCCTGCTTCAGGATGGAGTTCAACATCCTCTGATCGGCCTTTGCCCACGCTGCTTTATCATCAGATTTCGGAAAAGGCACCCATACAGCCTGTGGAATTAAAATTTTATTCCATTCATCGACGGTAAATTTACCACTTAAAAGATTTTGTTTCTGTGCGGATAATTGAAAGCAGAGAAAAATGAAAGGGAATAATATCGGAAGTTTCGTTTTCATGATGTATAATTTTCGATTCTATAAAATCAGTTTACCGATAAGATGATCTAAAACGTTTGTTATATACTCACCACCATTCCGATGGGATGAATCCATAAACAAACTATGCCGGAATTATTTTACAGCAGATATCCGTACCGATAGTGTATTTTCCTTTTCAGGAAACAAATAAGCCGGCATACGAATTTCAATTCGCTTCAGCCCTTCTATCTTCCGGTCCAGTTCTAGGGGGGGAGGGTCCAGCGAAATTATTGAAACATCAAGCTCGGGATGTGACAGATTTTCCAGTCTTAACTGTTTACCGCCCTGTTTTAAAATAGCACCTCCCTTTACAATCTGCACCTCGGCAGTGGTCACGAGTTGCCAGGTAATATTTTGAGTGGAATCTGTAAGCTGAAACTTGTCTTCAATTAAAATAGAACGGTTACTTTCTTTTAAGAACCTTCGGGTTACACCTTTCAGAAGGCCGCCAAAGACCTCTGACATATCAAAGGTAACTTCCGGTTTTTCACCACCTTTATAATCGGAGATCGAAGCAAACCCAGTATTAACATGCAAAGCATCATTGGCGGTGAGTGTACTATGACCATAATTATTTTTGGTGAGTAAAGTCCAGCGCTGACAATCCTGACAATTAGCCCAGAGGTTAAATCCTGTTTTTTCAATGTCGTGATAGTCTTGGTTTCCCGGATCAACTACCCAACGAATGCCATCCAGTTCGAATATAAAGGAACCGGCATCCATATTTCCATGACTGATGGTAGCGCGTCCGCCTTTGCCACCAAAGTAATATTGTCCGGGATCATCGGTACCACCTCTGAATATTGCCACGGGGTTTTCTCCATCACCTTTCCAGGCTAACGGAAGCTTCGTTTCGTTTTTCAATTCGAATTGGGATAACCAAACCAACCCTGACCCTGCCAGCCGGGGAAGTTTTCCCATGTCACTTGGCGATTGCAAAAATTTATCACGCTCCAGATATAGCGGATTGCCAGTTTGTTTGGCAAACCACGCCAGCGTGATGTCTCCCGTTGCACCTCCTGAATCACCACAATCAGCAAAATTATAGTACCCTCCAGATGGAGCAACACTGAGTAATCTAAAGTCGGCACTTTCAATAAACGCTGGGTATTTGGCAAGACCAAAATCAGTTTCAAAAGCACTCTCAAGCATGGACGAAGTAATAACGGAAAAGCTTGTGCCATAACCCCAATAAGTAGCTCCTTCAGGATAGAGTCCATCGGGACCATATTGTCTCAAGGCATTGGGCATGCCATCCAAAGAACGGCGGATTGTTTTAGCTGCGAGTTCAGGATCCTTATCTGCAATCACGATAGATGCCGCGATCATTCCCCCGTTGCAAACCTGATTCCAGTTATTAGTACCCTTCACCCATCCAAGCATTCCATTTTGCGGATAACTCGGTTTTATTCCCTTTTCTATCAATGAAGTTTTTGCCAAATCAACAGTTGTTTTTGGCAGTTCCTCTCCAACCCAATCCACAGCAATAGCCACAGCTAACGACATTTCAGCCACATCAAGAAAATGCGAGGGATTCCAGTCAGAAAAATTACATACTGCCTTTACTTCATCATCAATACGTTTTAAAATAACCGGACTTTTTTCAATCCGGTAAACCATGGAAAGGATATTCATCCGATATAACATTTCGCGGGATACAGCCAGTAATCTCCGGCCTTCCACTTTTCGTGTTAATAGCGGAGCTTGTTGTATTTGTTCAGCATTGAGTTTTATAGCAGCATAATAATTTTTCACAACGGCGTCGGATCTAATTTTCCTTTTCAGATTTTTTTCAATAGAAGGAGTGAGGATCAATCTTGGACTTGATTTTCGCAATCTTGTTTTTAGATATTTTACTGATATTGGATTTTGAAGTTTAACTGAATCATTAGTTGTGGTTGATGGCTGGCACCGTGTTGAAACCGCAAGGACTTTTACGGGAATTATTATTCCCGTAATGAACCATATGCTTATTAGAAAAGTAAGTTTTGATTTCATTGTGTTTTATATTTTTTTTGGATGTAAGAACCAGTGCAACGGTAATCCTACTGTCATATAACTTCTCTTCTTTTTACCCTTTATACTTTTAAAAAAAATTGCTTTCCATCTCATATTTCCATGAGCTATATTTATTGTTTTACTCCTATCCACGTCCCTTAACGACGTCAAAAACATTTCACGCAAAGCACGCTAAGGAAATCCCGCAAAGGGCGCAAAATATATCTTCTGCGGCCTTTGCGTGTATCTTTTTCTTTGCGGCCTCTGCGTGAACCTTGACTTTAAAGACAGACTCTAGTTAATATCATCGCCCATTACCACCCGGGATTTTGTCCAAGTGCCGGATTTTGTGATATAGCGCTTATTGGCAGAGGCCACAGGTAATGTTTGCCTTCATCAAATACCGGGGCGGCATAGTCGGTGCCTTTATAAATATCCAGGTACTCTACGCCGTCTACCACCGATGACTTTATGGTTACCTCACCCTTTGGATCAAATCGCGCCTTGTTTGCCGCGTCCCAACGGATACCATAACTTTTTACCTCCAGTTTTTTACCTTGTTTCCAACGTCTTAAGTCGTCGTAACGGAAGCCTTCCATAAACAACTCAATTCGACGTTCGCGACGAATCTCTACGATTAGCGCCGAGACTCCGTCGCTTGCATACAGTGGATCCATTGGCACATCCAGTGTCATATGTGGCATCGCTACTCTATCACGAAGTAAATTAATACTCATATCCAGATCAGCTTGCGTAATATCACCCAACTCTGCTTTTGCTTCTGCATAATTTAGTAATGCCTCGCCGAATCTTAGGATAATTGCAGGAGTAGCCGATACGTTGTAAGTAGCATATGCAGCAATATTCTCGTATACTTTTATAATATGATATCCGGTAGCAATTTTGTTTCCAGGCCCCGTCATACCTTGAATTCGTGGATATCGGGTCACACCAAAGTCATGGTTTCCATACCTGTAAGTTGCCTGATCATCCGGATGAAGAATGGTTTGTCTTAATCTTGGATCCCGGTTCTCCCAGATATCTTCATACACTTCATCTCCCTGATACAGTGGCGAAAGTGAAATGGGTAAACCATCCGTGCATAAGTAGGCTTCGACCGTACTTTTAGTTGCTCCACCATTATAGTCGCGATGATAGCTTTGCACATGATTGGTGAAAATACCCAGTTGATACCTTCTCCAATATAGCACCTCCGGATTTCCGGTAAGATCTGTCATCCGGTGAATAGCATTGTAGTCCGAATTCGGATCTCCGGTGGAATAAAGTGAATAAGGACCATTTTCCATTAACTCTTTGGCAGCATCTGTTGCTTCCTGTAACCAAATCTCGGGAGCGGTTCCTCCATGGTACTTGCGCCAGGTTCCTTCGAATAAACAAACCCTTGATTTCACCAGCAATGCACACCAGCGGTTCAATCTTCCCGGCGCATTTCCATCACCCCAGTCGTTGGGTATATTTTCCGTCGCAAAGTTCAGGTCCTCCAATACTTTTTCCATAACAAACTCCCGGTCGTCTCGCTCACCGTACAATATATCGTCGTCGTCAATGCTTAACTCTCTGTCTACCCATTGTACGTCACCATATTTTGATACTTTATCTGCATAGAACCAACCGCGTAACAAACGTGCTTCCCCGACGTATTTATTTCTAACTGCCTCAGTAACTTTTGCTCTTCCATAGTTCTCCATTCCGACATTGATCGCCCGTAAAAAATTCCAACCCTCGTAGCCAAACCAGTCGGCAGTTTCGGGAATCGGGTGTTTACCGGCGCGCACTCGTTGGAAAAAATCACCCCGTGCATGCCGCGGAGCAGTGTTATCTGAAAATCCATCGAGAAACCATATGCCCCTGGCTTGGCTGTCAAATCCCTCATCGTGTCCCATTAATATCGGAACGTTATCCTCAAATCGGGCTAAATGGTATAAACTATTATTATACACCCTTAAGTCATTTTCAGTATTCCAGAAAGTGTCGTTGCTGATTTCATCTAAGGGGGTCCTTTCCAGAAAACTGTCGTTGCAACTAATGGATACCACCATCGTAGCCAATACCATCAAACTTATTTTTATATGCTTTTTCATTTTCGTTTTCCTTTTTCGTTATTAGAATGAAATTCTCACACCTAAAGAATAGCTGCGTTGTTTGTAATATTCCTGGGTCAACGTAGGCCTTACCTCAGGATCGAGCGGTTTACGCATTTTTGTGGCTTCCCATATGTTCATACCAGCAAAATAAATTTGTGCATTAGTCATCCCGACTTTACCGGTGATCTGGGGCGGTAGGATATAGGCTAACGTTAGATTTTTCAGGCGGATAAAGGCGCCATCCTGTACATAGCGGCTTTGCGGATGAACATTTTGTTTGGTACTGGTTGCGATGTGTGGTGCTGGAAAATAAGCATCCCGGTTTTCTTCACTCCAGGTGTCTGTAAGGTAATAGTTCTCCACATGACCTGCATTGAAAGGATAGAATGCTACCCAGTTATCATTTGGTGGCCAAAAATCATGCTTCAGTACACCCTGGAAAAAGATATTCAGTGAAAAGTTTTTCCATCCTATATTTCCGGTTATTCCAAAATTGCCTCTTGGCGCTTCAATAGCAATAATTTTCTGATCACCCGGATTTGCCAATGTGTTGTTTCCCCTGGAAATGACACCATCACCGTTCAGGTCGGCATATCGAATATCACCAGGCCTCCAGTTGGAACCTAATTGGGATTGGTTAGCGGCTTCGGCGATCTCAGCCTCGGACTGGAAAATACCCTCGGTTACAAATCCCCATCTTTCACCGATGGTCTGACCGACATAATATTCCGTATTAACGTCAGTGGGATTGGGAAGCGCTCCAGTCGGATTATCATATTTCGTTATTTCAGATTTATTGTCTGACAAGGCAAGCGTAATACTATAATTCCAGTTCTCGTTTATTCTCGATTGCCAGGTTGCGGCAAGTTCCCAGCCTTTGGTCCTTAGATCGGCCGCATTTTGTTTAGGTGCATCCGTACCTAAAATAGAAGGATATACTGCTTCCGTTAGCATGTCTTTGGTATCCCTGGAATACATATCAAAAGAAACATCCAGCTTGTTACCCAACATGGAAAAATCAAGTCCAAAATTGGTGGTGGCGACGGTTTCCCACGTTAACGTGGGGCTTACCAGTCCAGCCGCTGAAACGTAAGGGCTACGGGTACCGGAACTCATCATATAGGGAGAGGTACCCGATGCCATCGTTGGAATATATGGATAGTAAATCGCAACTGGTTGCGCAGGTGGTACCGCGGGCTCAAACAATAGCTGGTTACCCAGTTGCCCATATGAAGCCCGAAGCTTGAGGTTATCCAGCCAGGTATTGGTACCGTCCATGAAACTCTCATTAGAAATCCTCCATCCTAATGAGAATGAAGGGAAAAAGCCGAATCGATCCTCTTTGGGGAACCTGGAAGTTCCGTCATACCGGCCATTAACCTCCAGGAGATATCGATCCTTAAAAATATAATTCAAACGGTAAAAGGCGCCTCTCAGTGCCGTATGCTCTTTTGCACCATAAGTCTCCTGGCTTCCAGTGGTGGCGTTGATGTCTGGAATATCGGGGTTGATCAGTCCATATGCTTGTGCTCTGATAAATTGGAAGCGTCCCCATTCCTGGTTAAAACCAATCATTGCTTTGAAAAAATGACCTCTGGTTTTATCATCTATCGTGTAATCCGCAAAGGTATTCAAGACGTAATACTGGTCGTTGTTTGACTCGTTATTGATCCAGTCGTTTCCACTAAATCCATTGTTTACGATTAAGCCTGCCGCCAGATCCTGATTTGCTATCACATCAATCTTACTTTGAACATCCTGAAAATCCCTGTATCTGTAGTTAGCGGAGAATTCTCCCCTGATATTCAATCCTTTCAAAGGTGTGAGGGTAGCGCCCTGCGTAAGTACAATATCATTTTTGGTCCAGGTTTGACGTCCGCCATCTTCCAGATAAGGCAGGAAGTTCACACTGCCAAAATACATTCCGATGTACTGTTCAAAATTTGCACGGTCACCCGGTTGCAGATACTGTGGAAGATCGGGGAATTGGATCGGGTTTATTGGATCTACTCTGGCGGATGTATTGATATTTACATCCCAGTTGTAAAAGTGGGGTTTATCACTTTTTTCTGTTGTTAGTAACGCTTTACTATCCATACTGAGCCACGAATTAATTTTAAAGTCACCCTTCATCAGCACGTTGTACCTTTTAAAATTCTCGTTTTTCGCTTTGTTTTTAAGATATCCGTCTTTACTCAGTTGACCAAATGAAACATAAAAGGACGATTTTTCCGTTGCCCCAGAAATACTCATGTCGTATTTGAGTTGTGGTGCAAAGTCCGTAATCAACCTGTCCACGTAATTGTTGTATCCGTAAAAACGGAGGTCTCCATCGTATACTTTCCACGCATTTTCAAAGGTTGGATTTTCACTCCAGGCTTTGGTTCCATCGATCATATCCTGATCGTAGGCAGGGGCACCGTTGGTTCGGACACTGGCTATATTCCTGGCCAATACAAACTGATGGGGATCTGTGACAGGATCTATTAAAAATATCGGTTTGGATAATGCATATTCCGACCCAAATGAAATACTGATTTTATCACCTTTCCCTTTTTTAGTGGTAACGAGTATGACGCCGAAAGCTGCCCTTGCGCCATACACAGCCGCCGCAGATGCATCCTTCAGTACGCTTACACTTTCAATATCATTCGGATTTATCCTGTTTAAATCCATTGGAACATTATCAACCAGCACAAGGGGCTGGCCACCATTGATGGATTCAAAGCCCCGGACATTGAACTCAATGGGCTCTGCCGGGTCTCCATTTCTTATATTCACATTAAGGTTGGGAACTATACCTTGCAATCCTTCACCCACGTTTGCAATGGGCCTGTTTTTCAGGGCCTCGCCACTTGTAACGCCTACCGCACCCGTTAGATTAACCTTTTCCTGGGTTCCGTAACCGACCACGACTACTTCCTCCAAGGATGTGACATCTGCCTGCAAGGCGACTGAGAGTTCTGTTTGAGTACCTACCCGCCTTTCCAGCGCTTTGTAACCGATAAAAGAGAAAACTAAAATGCTGTTCTCTTCCTGTACCGTAATTGTAAACCGGCCAGAAGCATCAGTAGTCGTGCCGTTGGTAGTGCCTTTTTCAACGACATTGACGCCCGGTATTGGCTGGCTGTTTTCATCGAGAACTTTCCCCGATACACTGATGTCAACCCTTTCGGTAATAGTAATGGCATCGTCAGACGGCCTATCCAAATTTGGCTTCAGTACAATCTCTTCCTCATCATCCATTGCCAGAAAAGTAATAGCCGGACTGAAAAGCCTGCCTAGAACTTCCGCCAGCCTGGCATCCATCATGTTAAGAGAGATTTTTTTGGATCCTTTAATAAGGTACGGTCTGTAGGTAAACACAACCGATGTCTGCTTCTCTATTTCGAGTAAAATTGACTTAATCTCAGTGTTATGAACATTTAACGAAACTTTCCTGTCCAGTATCCCCTGCCCATTTGAAGGGGCCGCAGATACCAATGATGAGAGGATGACCAATATCAAACTTTGGGTTAGCGTTATTCTCATAATGACAATGAAAGCATCTTGAATAGATCGATGTTTATTCATATTTTTAAAGGTTTTTGTTATGAAAAGGCGAGAACAAATTTGCCTGCATCCTAACTCGATGCAGCAAAGACAAAAGCCGGTGGTGTTTGCAGCATCACTGGCTTCTTGTTTAAAGGGAGTTATGTAGAATTTTTCATAGGCAAAGAATTTAAGGTGAACTGAATCTTCTAATACATTTTTGTTTTACACCCCGAACTGCTGATTACGATCCGATTTTCCTGAAGGGTATAACTGGCACCAATTGCATCGCAAATAATATTAAGCCTGCTGTAAATATCATCGCGCGAAATAACCGTAGTCAACTCACAGGATGAAAAGATGGCTTCATCAAATATGATTTCGACACCATACACTTTTTCAAGGGCTTTAAATATTTCCGTAACAGGAGCTTCTTCGAAGCGCATTCGTCTAACCTCTTCTTCTGGAAGAATTGACTGAGGTTTTTCCACAAGCATTTTTGAGATTTCATTCTCCTTTTTATCGTAGACAATTTGCTGGTTCGGCGTTAGAATGACCTCCTCGGGTGCCGCAGATTTTTTTTCTTTTTTATGCCTAGTGAAGACAGATACTTTTCCGGTTTTCACTACTACCGTTATTTGCCGTTCGTTCTTAATGGCCTTTACGGTAAAGCTTGTACCCAATACTTTTGTTGTCACCTCATTTGCGTATACAAGGAAGGGACGGTTTGCATTGTGCGTTACTTCAAAAAATGCTTCCCCTTCGAGATAAATCTCTCTTTCTGTTTTGTTAAACGCCGACGAAAACTTGAGTTTGCTTTCCGGCTCCAAGGCGACTTTGCTTTTATCAGGCAAAACAATGACCTGAGATACTTTCGTTGTATTCGCTATATGTTTCCAGGAAAAAGACGCTTTCTTTTTATTTGCCATCCGGTCGACAGCCACAGGATTAATAGTAAAGAAGTAGGAAACGATCGCTATGAGAATTGACGCCGCAATCCCAGCATAGTACCACGGAACCAACATTTTCAGTTTATTCCTTTTCTTTGAATTTTTTATGTGAGCATGAATGGTTGACCAAAAGCGACGCTCTAATTCGAAATCATCAGGAATGTCTTGATGATGAACATCCTCCCCCATGGATGCATACCATCCCTCGATCAGTTTTTTTTCCGCTGGCGTAGCTTCGCCTTTCCTGTATTTTCTTAAAATAGTAAAGAAATCTTTTTGCTCCATATTATAAATGACAGGTAACGCAGGTTTTTCCCTAAATCAGAACTAAACGTGACACCGATTTCGCAATCGATTAATTGACTTTTCGAAGTTCCTGACCTAACTTAGAAAGTGTTAATTCGAAAAACCAAACCCCTTGCTGCCTTACTCCACTTATAAGGACGAAGAATTGCTCGATGCCATCCGGCAGGACGATGAGGGAGCTTTCGGCGAGCTTTTTAAACGTTATTGGAAAAAGATTTACAAGATGGCATACTGCCGGGTCCGTTCCAGGGAGGCAGCAGAAGAAATCGTTCAGAATTTATTTATGTCTCTTTGGGATAAGCGAACTACATTTTCTATCAATAATATTTCTTCCTATTTATACACCGCAGTCAGGCACAAGGTGCTGAATGCTATCGAGTCGCAGGCTGTCCACAAGAAATATTGGGATTATTATAAGAAATTTATTCCTCGACACGAGAATGTAACGGAGAGAACCGTTGAGTTCAACGAGTTACTGGAGGCCATCGAAGAAAGAATGGAATACCTTCCTGAAAAATCAAAAACAGTATTTACGCTAAACCGCCTTGAAGGTCATTCAATCACCGAAATTGCGCACACACTTAATCTTTCTGAAAAAGCTATTCAATACCATCTTACCCGTTCGTTAAAGCAACTTCGCCTTCACTTGAAGGACTTTATCATTTCATTGGGGATTTGGTTTAGCGTGCCGTTTTAATCCAGAGGGAAATTAGCAACGCCAGGTTATTCAGGGATTCAGGTCATTTACATTGATCAGTGTCTATGAGGAGGATCGAATGACATCCCTTATTTTTTTTGCAATGCGTCCCTAAATTTTTCGCTTTCATAGAAGGGAACTTTTTGATACCTTTCAAATACAACGATGCCCGTGATCAAGATCTACCTAACAATAATTTTTACGTTAGTTCAATCTACCTTTGTTATTTGCCAAGAGCTTGAGGGAATAAATGGTAGAATTGTTGATAACAACAAAAAGCCGCTGCCTTATGCTACAATAAGATTGAAGAATCTTTCATTAGGAGTAGTGTCAAATCAAAATGGAGATTTTCGACTGCCTTTCAAACAACAACTTTTTCAAGATACTTTAATTGTATCATACATTGGATATGCCACAAAGAAGTTGCCAGTTAGTGAATTAAAACTTGAGGGAATCAATGTTATCGGTTTAAAGGAATCTGCGACGCAGATGGCCGAACTTGAAATTCACTCTAAACGAAAAGGAAGATTGACGGCAAAAAGAATTGTTGCAGCAGCTATATCGAATATTACGATTAATTACCCGACACATCCGTTTACATACGTTGCTTACTATAGAGATTATCAAATTAAAGAGAAGAGTTATACGAACTTAAACGAAGCGATTGTAAGAGTTATGGATTGTGGTTTTAATAGTAATGATCAAATTGAGACTAAAGTAGAATTGATGCAATACCGTGTTAATAAAGAATTTCCAATTGATACTTTAAGCAGTAAGCCTTACGACAATCGAGAAAAAAAATTCATTCCACAAGCTGTAGTAGGTTCGTTTGGTGGGAATGAACTGTCGATTTTAAAAGTCCACGATGCGTTGCGCAATTACAAAAATTACTCCTATTCATTCGTGGACGTCTTTAGTGAAAAATTTATCGACAATCACGGATTTCGATTACTTGGATTAGTCAATTACAATAATATTCAGCTTTACGAGATTGAATTTAAATCAAACACCATTGTATCTGGAGATTCACATCTTGGCAAAGGAAAAATCTATGTTGAAAAACAGACTTACAAAATACATAAGATGGAATATTCAATGTATGACAAATCAAAGATTGATAAATTGATCTACAATATTAAGGTTGAGTACGGCGAGAATAGCGGAGAAATGTACTTAAACTATATTTCATTCAATAACGAATTTAATATGCGTAATCCTGACGATTTTCGCGTACTGGATACAAGAATTAGATCCGACGTAAGTGCTTTTACCATTTTATTTAGCCATGCTCCGGACACCGTTTCAGCTACCAATAAAAATAATTACCACTTTACCATCCGTGGAAAAAAAGTCGAACTCGATACGATTTTGTTTTCACCAAACCGGGAAGGCAAGGAGGTGATCGCAGTAATAAAAAATCGAAGGGATCATATTTTCTTTGCCAATTCAAAGTTGGCAAAACAAATGACTGTAGATTACTCCAACATTAGGGATATGCGGAACCGAATTGTAAATCGTATGACTTTTATTCACGGGACTCAATATAGAGAGATATTCGTGCAAAAAATTGAACCCGAGGCTGCGTCACACGCGGCGGTCTTAGGGATAGATAAATTTACACCCTTAGGCAAGGCCAGCGTCACTCACAACATGCAAAATTTTGAAGACTATTGGATGAATACCCCGTTGAAGAGCGACATCAGTGAACCTTTGAAGAACTAAATCCAGAAAAATGTTTTCATGTAATTTTGTTAGTGCTATCGTTATAGATCAGATGCTAGTTTTAAATTAGCGTTGATATGCAATGAGACTAATAGTAGAGCTTCTGACTTCGCCATGGTCTTGATTGCTGAAGCCAAGCTTCTCTATGTGGACGATCAGGAGAACCCGTGAACTGTCCAACCAACTCTTTGCAATTGACGCCACCGTCGTCGACTTATTCGGTTTAATGGAATAAGAAACTGCGTACTTTTAATGAGTATTAGAAATTTTGGCTATCATCGTTTAATAAAAAGACCGTACCATGGCGGCTTCACATTACTATCCAAATGGATAATAAACAGGAACAGAACACGATACTTTGGAACGCCTTCAAGCGAGGCGATTGGGAGGCGTACACCAGTCTTTATCATGGGTATTACAGATTGCTTAACAACTATGGCTATAAGTTTACGAAGGACGTCAAGCTGATTGAAGACGCTATTCATGATCTTTTCATAACCTTGTGGACTAACCGGGAAAACTTAGGCAATCCGCTTTCCGTGAAGAATTATCTTTATAAGTCGATTCGGAATATTCTTTTCCGAAAGATTAAGGCAGAGTCGCGGTTTTTCAATTTACAGGAAGACGATGAATCAATCCCTTTTGTGGTATCGTACGACCAGCAACTCATCCTGAACGAAGAAGAGAGTAGGTTACAACAAATCATTAAGGATGTCCTTCATAAGCTTCCAGCGCGTCAGCAAGAGATAATTTACCTTCGCTTTTATGATGGGCTGTCTTATGAAGAAATTGCAGATATTATGAGTATTCACGTGAGCTCCACTTATAAATTATTATACAAAGCCCTTGAGAATCTTCAGCAGCATCTAGCTTGCATCAGTGTCGGTGTGTTGGAGATTCTTTTGAAATTAGGGAGGGACAATCAAGATCCTGATAGCTTTTCAGCCGGCTTCCTTTATCCTGCTGGCTTTCCCATCACTTCAATAGTTGAGTAGTAGGGTAAGGAGGATTTAGATCGGTCTTAAGACCGCTGGTTAAAACGTTTGTTTGGCCCAGACCTTCATCTTTAAAATTTTATTTTGAAATAAGTATCAAAAGCAAGGGATAATTTTACCTGCTGCGGTCTAATAGGTATAAATTCAACAAGAATTTACACCGGATGACCTTTCAAGACTACGCCCAATATACCGTAACCGAATTTTTAGAAGACGATTCATTTATTCAATGGGTCACTTCTCCAGATACAAAAAGTAATTCTTTTTGGCAGGCTTTTTTGACGAGCCATCCTGAAAAGGAGCCCGTACTTCGGGAAGCCGCATCCCTTATCAGCGTTTATCGTAAGCAAGTAACGTTTGCAAATGAGGAGCGTCGGGAAGAGGTGTGGAAACGAATCGATGCTTCTATTCCCAAACAAACTCTTCGTTCTACCAAGATTTTCAGGATACCTGCATATTACAAAGTTGCCGCTTCCATTGCTTTCTTGGTGACTTGCAGTATAGCGGCGATATGGCTGCTGCGTGATAATCATAAACAAACGATTAGTACATCCTATGGAGAAGTGAAAGCCGTTACGCTTCCGGATCAGTCGATTGTTATGTTGAACGGCAACTCGGTTTTGACCTATCAGGATACCTGGAATGATAAGGCTACGCGAGAAGTTTGGATCCAGGGGGAAGCTTATTTTGATATCAAGCATTTAAACGAGGACACATCTCTGATTTTGCCTGCCGAGCGCTTTATTGTTCATGGCAATGGCATTGACATTCGCGTGTTGGGAACTTCGTTTAACGTGAAGAGTCGCCGAAACAAAACGAACATTGCTCTGCTAAGCGGAAAAATTGAGGTAAGCTATGCTGATTCAGCATCGGTGTCCTCCGCTGGCCTTGTCATGCTTCCTGGCGATTACGTTGAGTATTCAGGCCAAAAACTGCTCACAAAGAAAAAACTCATGAGGCCTCATAAGGCCGCAACCTGGACGGTGCGTGAAATCACGTTTACAGACCCATCTCTTAACGATATCATGGAAGCGCTGCAGGATAATTATGGATATGCAATTAACATCGAGGATAAGGCGATGATGGATATGAAAATCGAAGGAGAAATCAGTGTAACCACGGTACAGGAACTACTGTCTCTTGTTTCTGCAACGCTTGGGATACACATAGAAGAATCCGGAAAAGAAATAATTATTACACGCAAATGAACTAAAATAAAATCTGATCAATAAACCTAGTAACCTAATTCCTAAAACCTAATTGATAACCTATGAAAAGATTCGACTACTATTCAATACCACTACGAGGTTTCTTCCTAATAGTGATTGCACTCAATTTATCGCCGCCCTGTTTTGGGCAGCAATATGCCAGTGCTTTTGTTGAAAAGGCGCCTGCCTTTCAGCGCTCCTCCTCGCCGGAAAAATTGGAATCCGAAGATGGTACCGTAAGCCTGAAAGAAGCCTTAGAATTGATCAAGGTTCAATTTCATGTAAAGTTTGCTTACAAAGAAGGTCTGCTTGAGGGTAAACGAGTTTCCCAATCGTTGCTTCACGATGAGGCCTACACGCTTGAAGTATTACTCGAAAAAATTCTTGCGAATTCCAAACTTGAGTATAAACGGATTAATAAGAAACAGTTTTCAATTTTTTTAAACCGGAAAGAAGGAAGAAATGCAGCACCTGTTCAGAATAGTTCTGAAGCGATGCTTGCATTAGATCCGGCTAACACAGATAAATCTGAGACAGCGCGTTATGCGATGCGGGTAAGCGGAACCGTTACAGCGCAGGAGGATGGACAAGCTCTCCCGGGTGTTAACGTGGTGGTAAAAGGCACCGCGAACGGAACGAATACAGATTCGGATGGCAAGTATTCCATTGATCTTCCGGATGGCGGTGGTACGCTTGTATTTTCTTTCATTGGTTATGGAGTAAAGGAGATGCCTGTTTCGAATCAAACGGTGGTAGATGTTGTATTGGTGCAGGAAGCTCAATCGTTGAGTGAAGTTGTTGTTACTGCGTTGGGTATCGAAAAAAGCAAAGTCGCAATAGCCTATTCATTGACCGAAGTAAATGGTGATGAGTTTACGCAAGCGCGCGAAAACAATATAGCCAACGCATTGACCGGTATGGTGGCCGGTGTTAACGCCACCGGATTATCAACGGGTCCTGGTGGTTCCAGCCGCGTAATTATTCGAGGCAATGGCTCGCTTACCGGAAATAGTCAGCCCTTATATGTAATCAACGGTATGCCTATTAACAATTCAGTTCCGGGTGGAAGTTCAAAAGCGAATGGTTTTGGTATCACTGAAGGTGTAGATCGTGGGGATGGAATAGGAGCCATAAATCCTGATGACATTGAATCGATGACCGTTTTGAAAGGTGGTCCGGCAGCTGCATTGTATGGTTCCCTGGGAGCGAACGGTGTAATCCTGATCACGACTAAAAAGGGTAAGGCGCAAAAGGGCGTCGGCATAGAATATAACACCACTTTCAGCATGGAAAAAGTTTCCGTTTTTCCCGATTTTCAATATGAATATGGCCAGGGAGATGGCGGTGTAATGCCTACCACATTAGCAGCAGCGCAAGGTAGCGGCCGGAGATCATTTGGAGCAAAGATAGATGGCTCTACAGATTATGTGGCTGCCGATGGAAAGAACCATCCCTATTCGGCCCAGAAAGATAACCTGAAAAACTTTTATCAAACAGGGACCACGTTTACCAATTCCCTCGCATTTTCCGGTGGAAATGAATCGATCCTCTACCGGCTATCATTATCTGACCTAGACAGTAAGGGTATTTTACCCAATACTAAATATAATCGAAAGACGGCCAACCTGAATATTAACGCCAAACTTAGCGACCGCTTAAGGGTTGAATCGATGATAATGTACTCCTTAGAAAAGGGTAACAACCGCCCCATTGCAGGGGATGCTTTGGGTAACCCGAACTGGACACCGTATGAGGTCGCCAACACAGTGGATATACGCTGGATCGCACCGGGATATGATGCCCAAGGCAATGAAGTCATTTGGAATGATGCAGCTATTGTGAGCAACAGTTATTTTGTCGTCGATAAATTCAAGGAAGAAGACTTCAAGAACCGTTTTATCGGTCAGGCTTCCGTGGAGTATGATTTGTTTAAAAACCTGAAGTTGAAAGGAACGGTTACGCGTGATTTTTACAATTATAACTTTACGAGCATAATGCCTACTGGTACATTGTATGTATTAAAAGGTCTTTATTCTGGTATCAAATCAGATGTGGCCGAAACCAATGGCATGCTCACGGCAACCTATAAAACAAACATTGCCGATAAGTTTGGAATTTCTGTATTGGCGGGAGTTAATGGACGTAAATTTGAAAACAAAGAGCTTCAATTAAAAGGGCTGAACGATACTGGTTTTGTACTGCCTTATTTTTACAGCTTCTCCAATTTAGAAGTTCCTAATACGAAACCGATACGTCAGCGTATCACTACCAACTCCGTATTTGGTTCGGTTGATTTGGATTATAAGAGCATGCTCTTTTTAACATTTACTGGACGGCAGGACTGGTTCTCCACACTGAGCCCTGAAAATAACAGTATATTTTATCCCAGTGTTGGTGCCAGCTTTGTATTGTCTGATGCGATTACCATGCCCCGTATTTTTGACATAGCGAGGATAAGAGCTTCGTGGGCGCAGGTAGGTGGTGGATCGCCCGATCCGTATGCGATCAATCTAACTTACAGTAGTGTAGCCAGCACTTCAGTGCCACAACAAAATGTTACCCTCATCAATGGTGAACAAGTCCTTCCCAATTCAAACCTGAAACCATATACTTCTACAACCGCAGAGGTTGGTTTCAATATCCAACTGATGGAAAATCGCCTCGGATTAGATGTAACACTATACGATCGCGTATCTACTGACGATATTGTCAAGGCACCTATTTCCAACACTACGGGATATAGTGCTGCGTTCTTAAATTCTGGTGAGTTAAGCAATAGAGGCGTGGAAATATTGTTAACAGCTACTCCAATAGCGAAAAAAGATTTCACTTGGAATGCCAGTTATAATTTTGCTTACAACAAGAGTGAAGTTGTTAAACTCGCTGAAGGTATAAATAACTTTCAACTGGGTAATTCAGCGAATGGTAATGTTACCATTGAAAGCCGGGTAGGCAGAACGTTTGGCGCTATTTATGGACGAACCATGCGCAAGAATGCCGCTGGCGAAACGGTTTTTGGTAGCAACGGTTTGCCGGCTTTTGATCTTAATCAGGAACTAGGAAAGGGTGTGCCACCAATTACCATGGGATTCACTAGCGAGTTCAAGTACAAGAATGTTTCACTGAGCTTTCTGGTGGATGGCAAATTTGGCAACAAGATTTTCTCTGTTATGGAAGTATACGCCACCCGTTTGGGGCTGTTGAAATCAACACTTGCCGGGCGAGAGAACGGGTTGGTTTTATCCGGGGTTACTGAAACCGGCGACAGCTTTACGAGGACAATTCCGGTGTCGAACCTTCGTAGCGATTACTATAATGTTGCAAACAATTATAGCGAATTGTTTGTCCATGATGCCAGCTTTGTGAAGCTCCGCCAGGTTATTGTGTCCTACAATTTACCTGTGGCAAAGATTAAATTCCTGAAGATACAGTCCGCCAGTATCGCCTTCGTTGGACGTAACCTGCTGACACTTTACAAGGAGACCGACAATTTCGACCCTGAGCAAAGTCTTACCAACGGCGCTGCCCAAGGTATCGAGTCCATCGGTTTGCCACGCACGCGTTCTTATGGCGTAAACCTGATGCTTAAATTTTAACTTTTAAAATCGCAAGATCATGAACCTATCAATAAAAAAATATTCCTGCGTGTTGCTGCTGGCACAAAGTCTGTTTTGCATGCAAGCATGTGACAATAATTTTGAAGAAATTAACAAAGACCCGGATGCGGTTTCAGTCCCAAATGCAAAATACATTTTTAGTAAAGCCATGTACGATGGCACGAGAATTAGTGGTAATACATCTGCCCTGCTTTTAGGAGCCATGCAGTATACTACCAGTTATAATGATGTTGCCGGCTTTGGTTCCAAGTATGTACATGGAAGCGGGGCCGTACAATCGGCCGGAGTTTTTAGTGATGCTTACCCCAATCAGATCAATGAAATCGGAGAAGTAATTAAAGCGATAAAGGATGATCCCACCCAAGTAAACCTATATGCCGTGGCCCGTATATGGCGTGTATTTTGTGTTAGCCGATTGACTGATTTGTATGGTGACATACCCTATACGGAAGCCGGTCAAGGATATAATAAGTCCCTCTTCCAGCCAGCTTATGATGCACAGTCAGATATTTACGCGGATATGCTAAAAGAACTGGATGAAGCAACGCAAAGCCTGGATGCAGCAAACACAAATACGTATGGAGCTTCCGATTTGATCTACGGTGGAAACACAGGCCAATGGAAAAAATTTGGTTTTTCCCTGATGCTACGCCTGGGTATGCGGTTGACCGAGGTGAACGCAGCCAACGCACAGACCTGGGTAACCAAAGCGATTGCTGGGGGAGTAATTATGGATTATGCCGATATTGCCAAAGTAAAATACAATGGCGGCGGGGATAACAATCCCTTGGCGCAGAGCATGCTGAATAGTGACTACGGAAAAGCCGATGGCTTCAGCAATACGGAAGGAGGTAAATATCAGCGAGCATTCATTGACTCACTCAAAGATAACAATGATCCCAGGCTCAGTGTGATTTCGGTTGTATACGTCAACGGTGTGGCAGATGCAACGCCCGCCATTCAAAAAGGAATGGCGGCTAATATAAACGGTGTTAAGCCTGCGGATTTTGTAACCTATTCAGAACCCAAGCAAACAACTTTATTGCGACAAGCATCACCTATGTTACTTTTTACTGCGGCTGAGACTTATTTCTTGCTCGCGGAGGCTGCTACAAGAAATTGGTACGCAGTTGAGACACCCGCTGCATTGTATGAAAAAGGTATACGGGCAGCCATGAAGCACTGGGATTTGATTAGTGGAACTGCAGGAACTATTACTGATGTTCAAATTAATGACTACGTGGCTTCTCATTCGCTGACAGCTACAACCGAGGAAGGGAAAAAAGAACAAATCTATACTCAGTTCTGGATGAGTATTTTCCCCGATGCGCAAGAAGCCTTTAATAATTACCGGAGAACCGGATACCCTGCACTGACACCGAACAACTACCCAGGTAATTTGACTAATAGTCAAATTTTCAAAAGATTCCTTTACCCGGTGTCTGAGCAGAATTTAAACACAGCTTCATATAATGCTGCGATTGCTCGACAAGGCGCTGATAATTATTTGACCCCAATATGGTGGGATGCAAAATAATGGAATATCTGTGGAGCAACTCTAAAAAAAATGATGACGCTCGAAGGATTTAATGTGATACCAATTTGGGGTTGGTGAAAATTCCCGGTACGGACTGTGACTGGTTCTGTATCGGGTGATTTTCCAATTGACTTTATGGCTGAATGCTGTGCAAACGTAGAGAGAGGATTCAAACAATGAACTTTTGCAGCAGTTATTTCAAACTTACCGTAAGGATTTCCGCACGCAATTTTTTTGGAAATGCCAAGATATTATTTCAATATTTAGGTTGAATGTGTACGTACATTTTAACAAAAAAAGTATTTTATTTATTCAATGAATGGAATAAATAAGTAGGAGTTTAAACGAAATTATAATTTATTAAACACAAAATTTCTCATATGCTGAACCGAAGAGAACTCATTCGACGCTTATCCACATTTCCGATAGTAGGAGGTTTATTAGGAGGTGTGTCGGTTACATCCGCATTGGCTTCACCTACTTCAAAGGAAGCTCCAAAGCGTGACCTATTTAAAGAGTTTGGGGTACGCACATTTATCAATGCAGCCGGAACTTTAACATTCATGACCGGCTCGCTGATGCACGATGAAGTATTGGAAGCGATCAAAGGCGGTGCAAAGGAATTCTGTATGTTGGATGAACTCCAGGACAAAGTGGGGGAGAAGATTGCTAAAATGGTTCATTCCGAAGCCGCCGTTGTAACGTCAGGTGCATTCTCTGGCATGACACTGGGGCTAGCGGGTATCCTCACCGGTATGGATGAAAAGAAAGTAAGTGCACTTCCGCACATACAATATACCGGGATGAAATCAGAAGTTATCTGCCAGACGAGTCACGATATTGTTTATAATCAAGCGTTAACAAATACCGGGTGTAAAATTGTCCGCGTTGAAACAGCAGAAGATGTAGCGAACGCTGTGAATGAAAGAACAGCCCTGATGCATTTTTTACATATCGAATCCGATAAAGGTAAAATCCAACATGAAGAATGGGTAGCGCTCGGTAAGAAGCATGGCATCCCCACATCTATTGATATTGCGGCGGATGTTCCTCCCGTATCCAACCTATGGAGATTCAATGACATGGGTTTTGATTTTGTCGTTATATCAGGTGGAAAGGCTATAAGGGGACCACAAAGTGCTGGCTTACTGATGGGCAAAAAAAACATTATTGCTGCGGCCCGTCTGTCGATGCCACCACGGGGCTTCAACATTGGTCGCGGCATGAAAATAAATAAAGAAGAAATTCTCGGTATGTATGTCGCCTTGGAGAAATATATAAATCATGATCACGATAAAGAATGGAAGGAGTGGGAGGATAAGCTTGCACAGATTGATGATAGCGTTAAAAAAATTCAAGGTGTCACTACGGAGGTTCACGTGCCTCCATTAGGAAACCATACGCCGACACTTCGAATAACCTGGGATATCAATAAAGTAAAATTAACAGACAAACAGTTGCGTGAAGCCTTGCGAAATAGCAACCCTTCGATTGAGTTAGGTGGCGGCACATCCAACAGCGTGAGCGTTACGGTGTTTATGCTAAAGCCAGGACAGGAAAAGATAGTTGCCACAAGGCTTAAAGAAGAATTATCCAAAGCAATTGCTTAATGAACAACATCATTGTAAGCCGTCCCAATTTTTCAATCTTAAAATTTTTCAATTTTTAATTTACATGAAAGAGCAAAGAAGATCAATATTAAAAAAACTCTTCGCTTCCCTTGCCGGTATTACCGGACTTGGCGTAGCTAGCAATGCAAGAGCGGATGTCAGTTTTCAAAAAGAAGCATTTAATGTAGTAAAGGATGATCAGGATGTACCTCTTTTTTCGGGATCAACCAAGTTTGGAAATCTTGTCTTCATCGCTGGCAAAGGCGCTCATTTTGATGGTGACATTACAGCCCATACAAAGCATGTGCTTGACGAAGTTGAGAAGGAATTGATAAAAGCAGGATCTTCCATGGAAAAGGTACTGAAGTGTAGTGTATTCCTTCATGACCTGAATGATTATAAAGCTATGAACGAAGCCTATAAAGGCCGTTTTGGCAATAAGCCTCCCGTCCGAACAACGGTGGCTGTATATGGTGGTGTTCCCGGGATTCGCTGGTTGAGATAGATTGTATCGCTTATATCTAGAACTTTCCAGCATGTTCAGCCGGCTCACCTCAGTCGCAATAGTTTAATAGTTACTCGTTAGTTGTTAACCGTTAAAAGTTATTAGTTGCCGCAATTCCTTTCGTAATTCGACATTCGGCGTTCGTCATTGGGCATTCGATAGCGAATTTTCGAATAAATTGACTAACGTCGAATGACGCAAAAAGCACGTTTTATTGGCGTGAAGTAAAAGCGGGTCACCAATAGGGTGCTACGGAAAATGCGCCGTGCCCATTCTTTGTGCAAACGTTTCTAAAAACACAAAAGCAGGACTTATCTGAAGGCATACCCGTTTTTAAACTCCAGAAAAATCTGAGCCTATTCCTTGTAATTTTTAGCGTGTGCCGCTGTGCTATTATTTACAGACAATATTTTATTTATTTTTTTAAAGCGGATCATTTAAGACTAAAAGTGCAATGGGATTGAAAAAAACGTCTATGTAAGATTTTTTTTT
>CAZAHL010000021.1:0-4227 GCA_964484845.1 uncultured Chryseolinea sp.
AAAAAAGATTTGGTAAAGTGAATTATCCTGAAAGCAGCGAGGTAGAGGATACGTTATTTGGAGATCTTCGCTCTGCTGACACCGACTTTAAACGCGAGCATGCTGTTTTAGAGGTAAATAAGATTGCGAAAAAGGTGCAAAATAACTTTGTGGGATTAAAAAAAGACGACGAAGTTGAATTTGAAATCAGCACATTATTTTCGGATGACTCATTAACAGCAGAACTCCTGGGTCAGTCTCCGGAAGAAAGTAAAAATGCAAAAGGATCTTATTTTTTAAAAATAAACACCATCAGCCGAACGGAGCCTGCTACGGTAAATCAGGAACTCTTTGATCGGGTGTTTGGCAAAGATGCCGTCAAATCTGAGGAGGAATTTACCGCGAAAATAACAGAAACGATAAGCGAGAATTACAACCGCGAGTCCAACCATTTTTTCGAACACCATATAGAAGATTATTTTGTAGAAAATACAGCGATAAATCTTCCGGACGACTTCCTTAAAACGTGGTTAAAGCTGAGCAGCAAAGGCGGAGTGACGGACGATGTAATTGAAAGAGAGTTTGAACATTACAAACGGGGTCTCAAGTGGGATTTAGTGAAGAATCGCATAGCCGAAGACAACAAAATTGCTGTAGATGCTGATGAGGTAAGAGCAAAAGCGAAAGATTTAATAATCTCCCAATTTGGAGGGCAGGCCTTCGCTGAGCAAATCAGTGACAAGCTTGATGGAATCACAGACAACTATCTTCAAAATGAAAACGGCCAGAATTTCATGAAGCTATACAATCAACTTCGGGCAGAAAAAATTTTGAAATACATTCGTGAGCAAATCACCGTTCAAGAAAAAAAGGTATCGGTAGAAGAGTTTAAAAAAATTGTACAGGAACACAAGCATTAGGTTTTGTTAAAATGTTCGAGGAGTTGAACGTAACAAAATGCAAAGCAATAAAATCAATTATTGTGCGACTCTAGTTTTGTTTGGTGATCTTTAGCATAAACCATTTTCAGTCAATCGGAGTTTTACGGTTGGAATTAATCTTGGGCTAGTTTATGATTACCGACGAGGACCTTAATCCAATTCTTTAAAAAAAGACTATAAATTTTACATTATGAACAATAATAACGAATTCAGAAAGTACGCAGTACATCACCTCGGTATGAGTGGTAACACAGTTGATAGTTATGCCAATAAAATAGAGGGACGTTATGCCAATCAAATCCAGGATATGACGCAATATGTTATTGAGGAACGTCCTGGTAATTTCCGTGCCATTGATGTATTTACACGACTGATTTCTGATCGGATTATCTTCTTAGGTATGGGCATCGACGACCAAATTGCCAATCTGATAACGGCTCAGCTCCTATTTTTGGAATCTTCGGATCCGCGAAAAGATATTATTATGTATATTAATAGTCCGGGTGGTTCCGTTTATGCCGGATTAGGCATATATGACACTATGCAATATGTTAACCCGGATGTAGCGACTATTTGTACGGGATTGGCTGCCTCCATGGGAGCTGTTTTATTGACGGCTGGAGCTGCTAAAAAACGGTCTGGCTTGCCGCATTCGCGCATTATGATACATCAACCGATGAGCGGAATGCAAGGGCAAGCATCCGACATGGAAATTTCATTGAAACAGACACTGGAAGTAAAAAAAGACTTGTACAATATATTGGCGAAGCACAGCGGTATGGAATATTCTAAAATTGAGAAAGATTCCGACCGGGACTACTGGATGAGGTCATCGGAGGCGAAAGCTTACGGGCTTATTGATGAGGTTTTGGAACGAAAGAAGGCTTAGTTCGTTAAGTATCGTGGTAGGTATTAAAATGACTATATTCACTAGTCAATTGGGTTAGTTTTAATCAATAATGATTTATGGCTGAAGTTACATGCTCATTTTGTGGAAGAAGTAAAAAAGATGTGGACCTGATGATCTCAGGAATACATGCTCATATTTGTGATAAATGCGTTACGCAAGCAAATCAAATATTGGGAGAAGAGAAAAAAAGTAAGACTGAAGCGGGCTTCGCACCAAATTTCAAATTGATCAAACCTATTGAGATCAAAAAGTTTTTGGACGAATATGTGATCGGTCAGGATGAAGCAAAAAAGATCATGTCCGTGGCGGTTTACAATCACTTCAAGAGATTGATGCAACGCAAACTCGACAACGACGTACTCATCGAAAAATCCAATATCATTATGGCCGGTGAAACTGGTACAGGGAAAACTTACCTGGCCCGTACACTAGCCAAACTGCTTCAAGTTCCTTTTTGTATAGCCGATGCCACCGTTTTGACGGAAGCCGGATATGTAGGAGAAGATGTAGAAAGTATTTTAACCCGTCTGCTTCAGGCAGCCGATTATAATGTAGAAGCGGCCGAACGCGGTATTGTATACATAGATGAAATTGATAAGATAGCACGGAAATCAGACAACCCTTCCATTACACGCGATGTGAGCGGGGAAGGCGTTCAACAAGCCCTTTTGAAATTATTGGAAGGAACAGCAGTGAATGTGCCACCTCAAGGGGGAAGAAAACATCCGGATCAAAAAATGATTACCGTCAATACTGAAAATATTCTTTTCATCTGTGGAGGAGCATTTGAAGGTATCTCACGGTTTATTGCTAATCGATTAAATACTCGCCCGCTGGGATTTGTCGCTGGTCATGATGGACAAAATGCCGGAAACATGGACAAGGACAATCTGCTCCAGTTTATAACGGCTCAAGATTTGAAAAGCTTTGGTCTGATTCCGGAATTAATCGGAAGATTGCCGGTAGTCTCTTACTTAAATCCACTGGACAGGACTGCATTGCGGAAAATTCTTACAGAGCCTAAAAATGCCCTCATGAAACAATACAAAAAATTGTTTGACATGGAGGGCATAGAACTAGAATTTAAAGATGGGGCGATTGATTTCATTGTTGAAAAAGCAATGGAATTTAAGTTAGGCGCCCGGGGCTTACGCAGCATTTGTGAAGCCGTTATCAACGATGCCATGTTTGAATTGCCTTCTGAAAAGAATACAGAACGGTTGATCATCAATAGGGCTTATGCTGAGGAGAAGTTTAATAAGTCTCAGTATAGCAAGCTGAAGGTAGCTTGAGGTAGGTAAGAAGTAAAAGGTAAGTGGTAAGAGGTAGGTGTTGAAGAAAACGTTGTGTGTTAAATTTTGATATGGGGTTTGTAAAAGGGTATAGGGACCTGGAGGTTTATAAGCTTTCCAGACAGCTCTCTAAAGAGATCTTTGAAATCTCTAAACATTTTCCTAAGGAAGAAATGTATTCGCTTACGGATCAAGTCAGGAGGTCATCCCGTTCTGTGGGTGCACAAATAGCCGAGGCCTGGGGTAAAAGGAAATACGAAAAACACTTTATAAGCAAGCTGACCGACGCTGATGGTGAACAACTAGAAACTCAGCACTGGATCGAAACAGCCGTAGACTCTTCATACGTTTCAAAGGATCTTGCAAACAGGTTAATAGATCAATACTTGTCCCTCGGAAAAATGCTAAATTCGATGATGAACAAATCATCTACATTTTGCTTCCCGCCAGTTACGAATTAGGGCTATAGTCAATGCCCCTTCGGCAGGACTTACCTTTCACCTCTTACCTCTTACTTCTTACCAACTTACCGGAGATATTTCATCATTAATTTTGCAGCGTTCTCAGAAGCAGAACCCGTGTCAAGCGTGGTGATTATTTGATCGTATTCCTTAAGCATTTCACTTCTGTAATTTTTATCCTCTAATATCCGAGTAAGTTCTTGTGCTACATTATTTGGACTAGCATCAGATTGGATCATTTCCTTTACGACTTCTTTGCCTGCAATTAAGTTTACAAGGGATATAAATTTTACATTAATCAAACGTTTCGCTAACCAATAAGATAGTCCGTTGGCTTTATAGACTACAATTTGCGGGACTTTAAATAGCGCCGTTTCTAATGTCGCGGTTCCTGAAGTAACGATCGCTGCGGAAGTGTTTTGAAGAAGGTTATAAGTGTCTTCAAAGACCATTTTGACATTGGGCAAATCTTTCATTTCCTGGTACAGTGACTGATCAAGATTATTGACAGCGGCTACCGCAAACTGATGATTCGGAAACCTTTGAATAACCTTTATCATCAATGGAATGATGCGTTTCAATTCCTGTTTTCTGCTGCCCGGCAAAAGAGCGATCGGAAGTACATCAGAGGTCGTCGCGTTTTT
>CAZAHL010000021.1:4327-41844 GCA_964484845.1 uncultured Chryseolinea sp.
GAGTTTGCCACACTTTGGCCAGGTAAAATGTATTTTATTTTTGCCTGGTAAGTGCCATGTGTTATCTGTGGATAACTGGTATTGAGTAATTTCTGGGTATAAGCATTTTGGGTTGAAGCATTCGCTGCCAATGCTCTCAAAGTCGAATAGTCGTAGGATATAATCGGAGCTAAATTATAGATTATTGCGCCGCTGTCATTCCAAGGAGTCGATTGATTATTTTGAATTTCTTCAGCTGTCAGCTGTCGGTAAGAAATAAATGGATCTGAATAGCTGGCTGCACGTCTTATGTATAATCCATTGATCGGTGGTACTTTTAAAGTAGGTTGATTTCTTTTCCAAGTCAGACCGCTGGTCGAAACATTCTCATAGAGTAAAGGAAAGATTTTTTCATCATACCAGGTGTTTCCGGAAAGAGCCTCAAATTGAATCATGCCTACTGAGTAGTACATGGCTTGTCCGCCGAAATTAACCGATCCGGCATTTGCTTCCATGTTGTCAAAGTACTCGGTTTGATTCAGTAATTTCACGTAGATCTCAGTCGCGCCAGTTGTCGTTTCCCAAGAAAAAGTATTGGAAAGAGTATACGAATCCATTTTTTCAATGAACGTATTAAATTTACTGGTTCTAAAATGAACACTATACAATTCCTGTGCAGTGCCTCCGTTCGGTATCTTTAGATATTCGAGTTTATAGATTGTTTCATTGATAAGGTTTGCGGGAATATTGTGCTCTAACGTCAACGTAGTTGGATTAAATGTCAGGGATACGTCAACATTACTTTGCCCGGGAGTTGAAAATCGGGCGATAAATTGCGCCGTTCCCTCAAACAAATTGTTTTGCAATGAGGTACTTAAGATTACATAACCTTTTGCGTATTCTGATTTAAGAAAGTTATATTGGTTTGCAATGGGGTAAGTATACTTGATGTTATCAGTTAATATTTTACTGATATCTTTATTTTCTGTGACAAATGCTGTTGAATGTGTCAGTGATTGAACTTGGCTATTCACTTTTACAGGTTCCCAAATTCCGCTTGACTTCTCTTCCTCCCAATGGGTCTTGACTGAAATAGTATAGTTTGTTTGAGCGTGTAATAATGCTTCTGGTAAAAGCTTCAAACTGTCTTTATTTTGAGTCCACTCCAAGGCAATGTTTAAATCAGTGCTGGGTTCAATTTTGGCCTCGTCAAAAACCAATTTATAGTTGGTTGAGTTGTTTGGAAAATTCACAACCTCTCCGATTTTGTACTTAAAAACGACTACAGGATTTAACCATACACTTTGATTTGAAGCATCCTTTTGAGGAAGTACACTGGCAATAAATTCCGACGGTGGCGGGTCAGGCAGTACTGGTAACGGATCGACTATGGCATCGTCGCTGCTACAAGAGAGAATAGCCATGCATAACGATAGAAAATAGACAATATTTTTTGACACAGCTTTCATAAAGTAGAATATCTGGCAAATCTAGTGGGTTCATATTTTTAGTTTTCGTTAAAGTTGGTGGAAATACTACATGGCTTAGATAGTCAAGCCTTGTCAACCCAGCACAAAATCCCGGATTGGGCAGTTTCAATACAAACACATCCTAAAAATATAATTGTAAGAAGCATCAACTATAAAGTCCCTCAGCAATGAATTGGAGTAAATAACGTCTGGCTTATGCGCAGTTCGCCATTTTTTTTTTACAAAGATGGATATTGTACTTCTTAATTTTATTTAATGTTTCCCGCATAATTGATGCAGTCCTTAAAGGCCAAATCAACGAGCAAGTATTAACTTCGGGGACAACAAATAGAAAGTTTTAATAGAGTTCATCTATAAGTAGGGATGTTATAAATTTTCACGCAAAGGGCGCAAAGGAAATCCGCAAAGGGCGCAAAAAAAATATTTCCAGCGCCCTTTGCGTGTCTCTTTTTTTTCACCCTTTGCGTGAACCTGAATTTTTATTCCCCAAAGTACTCAACGTAATTGCGGGGCGTTTCATAAAGCTTAAGACTATGTAGTTTGCCGTTGGTTGATATGGTGGGCAATTGGTTTTCAAGAATCTTCCAGATTTCGACAATTAGATTTTCACAGCTCGCCAGTTTTCCCTGCATAAAATCAACATCTATATTAAGGTTCTTATGATCGAGCTTTTCTGTAACCTCAGCTTTTATGAGGGTGCTTAGTTTCTTAAGATCAACGACGAATCCAGACTCCGGATCTGGAAGACCTTTAATAGTAACGATCAGGTCAAAATTATGCCCATGCCAGTTCTCGTTTGCACAAGGGCCAAAAACTTCAACGTTCTTTTCCTTAGACCAACTGGGGTTATAAAGTTTATGGGCTGCATTAAAGTGTTCTTTTCTTGAGACGTAGAGCATGATCAGCTGATCTTTATTGGCAAATATAAGATGGTTTCAGATGTTACATTTGGATCACAAGGAGAATCCCTCCTAATTTCTCCACCAAGCTGGTTTTTCTGTTGTCGCAACGCCAAAAGAGTATTCGCGGCAGTCGGTACATTCTGCCGCTGGAGGGCCAGGACCATAATCCACCAGGCAGTCTCCTCTTAGTGTGTTTTGTACGTTATAGGAAAGGTCTTCTTTATTAAAATACCATCTTTTGGCTTGTTCACCGACTACTCCAAAATAACCGGAGACGACACCCTCATCGCCTGATGTGGACAGAATGTTGGTTTTCAAATTGAAAGGAGGGGTGTCAAAAACAATTCCTCCGATAGCCTGCTGCTGCATCTCTTTCCAAAATTGAAATTGATCTTCAGTAAGCGAATATTGATTTATTAAAACGGAAAAGTCCACAAAGATTCGTTCGTTCCTTATCGTTTCAACAAAAAAAAGGTCCTTTTTGTATCCCGCTCCATTATCTGTTTGCAAGACATAATCTGCAATGTAATTCACATCCGTTACCCAACAGGTACCAATGGAGGATGATGGCGGTATTAAAGGAGCTGCATAGATCCATTGTGGTGTGAATTCATAACGATGGAAACCCTGAGGGTCCTCACTCATTGCTGGAACGGTAATATTTGTAGTTATCCCTCTAATTGTTTTAACTACTGTTTCGCTAGCTTCCACGACAAATCTTTGAATTTCTACTTCGTTAAAACTGATATCGCCCATTGGTAAAGGTTCCGTGGCAGGCAATGCTTCCCATGAAGATTCAAATGTTTCGTTATCGCTTAGCGATATTTTGATTTTATATTTTACTCCTTTTTGAGCGCTGAACTCATCGTCCAAAAGCTCATAAATTCCTTCTTTAATGCCAGACTCTGTATAGTTCCACCCTTCATTCAAGTCATTAATCAATTGGACGGAAGCTCCAGCGACCATGACGGGCCGGCTGTTAGTCACATCGCTCGTGGAACTTAACTTAATTGTAAAATATCTTCCGTCAGAGGGGTACGACAAAGTTTCCGAAAATGATTTATCAGAGATAAAGCCCTCGACAACTAAGGTGGACGCACGCTGCCTTACGATAAACTCATATGGTTCGATACAACTTCCAATTAGAATGAAAAGCAAAAAGAATTTAAACATGGAGCCCATTCTAATATTTGATTATCTCCACCAGGAAGGTTTAACAATTGTAGCTTTACCAAATGAATATTCGCGGCAGTCAAAACATTCAGGAGCCGGATCCTGAAAAGGAACTGTGCAATCCTTCTTTAACGTATTTTGAACGTAATAAGAAAGATCTCCTACGTTAAAGTACCATCGGCGGGCCTGTTCACGAACGACACCAAAATATCCTGAGACCATTTCATCACCTGATTCTGAATGCATGTTGGTTTTTAAATTAAAAGGTGGTGAATCAAAAGCAACCCCTCCTCTAGACTGTTGCTGCATCTCATTCCAAAATTCGTACTGGTCTTCTGTAAGGGAATATTGATTAACGAGGACTGAAAAGTCCACAAAGAGGCGCTCATTCCTTATTGTTTCAAGGTAAAAAAGATCCTTTTGGTATCCTCCAGTTTTATCGGCTTGTAACACGTAATCCTGTAAGTAATAGGGGTCCGTTGCCCAACACGTTCCTCCAGTTGCTGAGGCTGGAACTAAGGGAGCTTTATAAATCCAGTGAGGCGTGAACTCGTAACGATAAAAAAATTGTTCGCCTTTATCATTTTCAGCGACATTTATATTCACGGTGACTACTTTTGTGTTCATGATTTCACTTTTGCCAGCCACAACCACATACTTTTTAATCTCGGCCTCCTTGAAACCTATCTCCCCAATTAATGGAAATTCTGCTGAGGCGAATGCTTCCCAGGCAGACTCAAAAATATCATTATCAGAAAGCGTTACTTTAAGTTTATATCTGACGTCTGCTCTCGCCCGGAATTCGTCGTCCAAAAGTTCATAAATGCCAGTACTCACGGATTCTTTATACTGCCATTCTTCATTGTGGTCGCTAATTAACTGAACGAAAGCACCGGTCACCATAGTAGGCCGTGCATTAATAACGTCTCCTGTTAAACTTAACTTCACCGTAAAATATCTTCCGTCGGATGGATACAATAGAGTTTCTGAAAATGATTTATCTGAAACAAAGCCCTCAACAACCAATGTTGGATTATTGTTTTTAACAATAAATTTATAGGGCTCTATGCAACTACCGATGAATAGAAAAAGGAAAAAATACTTAAAATATCTCAGCACAATTCAAAATCTAAAATTATAAGTAATGGAAGGAAAAACGCTTCCTAGTACAGAAACTTTTCTAGCGTTTCCGTAGTGGTCAAAATAGATGGAGTAAGCATTTTTTCGACCATAAACATTGAAAACTGATATTACCCACTCGCTTCGTAGCCGTCTATTTTTTTTGGGATTATCTTTTATGGTCATCGAAACATCCAATCGATGGTAATCTGGGATACGGTATTCATTTCTTTCCGAATAATTTAATACAGATAGATAGGCATCGTAGCTAAACTTCGAAACAGGTATCGTAATAGGCCGGCCTGTGCTGTAGTTATAGTTAGCTGAAAGACTCGTTCTTCCTCCAAGCTGATAGTTCAAAACTAAGGAAACGTGATTAGGCTGATCAAATGCGGATGGATAATACTTGCCGTTGTTAATAGCGATATTGTCGCCAGCACCCCTAAACTTTCTAAGGCTTCTTGAATACGTATAGGCCAGCCAGCCATTAATTTTTCCGGAAGTTTTCTTAAAAAGAACTTCAAACCCGTAAGCTAATCCCTTACCTTGAGATAGGCCCGCCTCAAGCGCCGGATTCAGGGTAATGTCAGCACCTTCAATGTAATCAATTGCATTGGCTATATCCTTGTAGAATCCTTCAACTGAAAACTCGTAAAGATTATTTTTAAAATTGTTAAAATATCCTAACGAAAACTGACTTCCAATTTGGGGTTTTATGTACGGACCAGAGGCGATCCAATAGTCCTGAGGGGTTACCGAGGTAGTATTTGAAATCAGGTGCATGTATTGATTGCCTCGATAATAACTTGCTTTCAAGGAAGCGTCCTCAGTAATCATATACCTGACTGATACCCGTGGCTCCAGACCTGAGTACTTTTTTATTACCTCGCCGCTGCTGTAGGTAATGGTATCGCGAATTGTAGGATATCTATTTTTTATTTCGCTGTAATCGTATTCGTAGATATCATCTTTCCCCAACCTGAGAAAATAAGAGCAGCGTAAACCCGCAACAACAGACCACTTGGAAGATAGTTTAAAATCTCCTTGGAGAAATACCGCAGACTCAATCGACCGTTGGTCCTTCATATTTTCCGGGTTGAGGCTAACAATATTTTCATTTGGATCACGCTTTCCTGGCTCCACCAACGTTCCGGTCGACTCAACACCTGTAAGAATCTTTGATTCATCGCTTAGGGCATACGTTAGTTCATATTTTAAAGTTAGATTGTTGATGGCGTTACGGTAGGTAAATCCCTCCAACGCATTATTACTATGTGTTTCGCTAAAATAATTGCTGTTAGAAACATTTAATGTTGAAAATAAATTTTCCCGAAATGTATGATCCCATTTCAACGAATAATTATTTGTCCCCCAACTGAATACAGAGTCTGATGCAAGCTTGAACGCATCGTAACTATGATAAAAAGAAAGCGTCAAAAAATTATTTTCATTGATCGTTTGGAAGATCTTTCCCGTGATATCATAAAATTTTGCGTCACTGTTTTTTAACTGAATGTTATCGATCGATTTAACCAGCCAATTGCTATAAGAAATTCTTCCTCCAACGACATAAGAGGATTTATTTCTAACAATTGGTCCCTCCAACGTAAGCCGGCTTGATACAAGCCCTAAGCCTCCCGAAACAGCAGGTTTCGCCGCATCACCGTTTTTCAAGGAAACATCTAGTACCGAAGAAATACGCCCGCCAAAGTTTGCCGGCCCCCCTCCTTTGTATAAAGTAACTTCACTCACCATATCTGGGTTAAAGGCTGAGAAAAAACCAAAAAGGTGTGACGGATTATAAATTACGGCCCCGTCTTGAAGAACGAGATTTTGTCCACTTTCACCGCCACGTACATTAAATCCGGAGGCCAATTCTCCGACGGTATTGACTCCAGGCAATGTCGTAAGACTTCGGATAGGATCTACCTCACCTAGAAAAGCAGGCATAGCTTTAATCGCCTGAATGTTAAATTTTTCAATTCCTGTAAGTTGGCTTGCTATATTTTCATTGATCCGCTCCGCCGTTATGGTGACGCTTTCCAATTGCTTTGAAGCGGGAAACAGCGTGGCTGAAATCTGGTTCTCTACGCCGTATCGGCTGAATCCAAGGATGAAGGTATTGGACTCGTAACCAAGATAATTAATATCCACGGCCAAGATATCCGGCGTAACGTCAGGAACACTGAATTTTCCGTTAGCATCGGTCTGTGAACCTTTTTGTATTTTGGGGAAATATATTTGAGACCCAATTAACGGATCATTGGTTCGTCCATCCCTCACTACTCCTTCAAGTGAAATTTTTGAAGCTTGAGGACTTTTGAAAATGATATAATTTTCTTTTCGTAATCCGAATTTTTCACCCAACTCCCGCCCTACTATAAAAAGAACATTATCCTTGACCTTTGTGGTTTTGAAATTGATTAAGGTGTTATTAAGATATTCAGTAAGTCTCTGTTTTTCCTGAACTGCAACAATTGTTAAAGCACGCATTTGCTTTTCGTCGCAGATAACATCTACCTCGTATTTTTCCTCGATTTCAAAAAAATACTCTAAAAGTATTTTACCGTTATCAGATTCATCAATATAAATATCCTTAAAATCTTGGGCATCACTTACCGCCCAGCAAAAAATAATTATCAATACAAGATATGACCTCATGATTACCCATCAACTTATTACAATAAAAAATTTAGACACTATACACCCCTGTTCAGTTGGAAGATGTGATAAAAAAAAGGTGCCTTTCTCAAGGCACCTGTTCTAATTAAAAATCAAATCTTATTAATTGACATCCCAAAATATCTTGGTTTGTGCATCATCAGATCCACCAATCAAGCCGATAGCAGCAGTCAGAGCAGAATTATTCAACGTGGCTTCTTCTATTGGGAAAATTAGCCGGCGAGGAATATCACCTTCAGTCATACCGTCTGGGACATTAAATCCGGTAAAATCAAGGCGTCTCCATAAAGTCCATCCTTCAATACCTCTATTGTAATAAGCAATCCACGCTTGAGTACCAATCTTTTGTTTCCAGGTACCCGCCGCAGTTGCGTAAGCAACAGAGGGCTGAGCGAGGTATGCGATAATATCCGCTTGTTCCACACCCCAATACTCCATCGATGCCTCAATAGCTGTGGTATAGTGAACAGCTACTGTTCCTGGAGCGGTAAGGCCCCGTGCAATTGCCTCAGCCATCAGAAACTCTACCTCAGAGAAATCTAAAAGAAGACCTTCAAGTCCAGGCTCATGAAATAACTCGCCTATACGCGAATTTGCTGCGTATGTATTACCCGAGCCGTATACGCCTCCAACAAAAGTTCCATCGTCCATTGGGTCAGCAAACACAGGAAGTCTTGGGTCGGATAAATCAGTGAGTTTATCTACTAAAGTATTGGACACTACATAGTCTTCGCGGCCGCTTTGAACAAGATCTTCCCAAACCGGATTGGTATTAGGGGCCTCATCAAGATAAGCTATGGAAGCATTTTCTTCATTGCTGGTTATTACGCCACTGGCCAAAGCTTCGGTAACCATAGTTTGAGCTTTTCCTGGATCAACGTCTTCAATGGTGATCGCCAAACGGAGCTTTAAGGAGTTAGCAAACCTCTTCCAACCTGCAACATCGCCTTCATAGATGAGATCCTGGGTCTCTGAAAATCCCGCTTCATTTTCGTCCAACGAAGCGATGGCGCTATTTAGCATATCAATAAGACCGGTATATACATCTGCTCCAGCATCGTATTTAGGGGCAATTATTTTTTCTTCATCCAACGCTTCTGAAAAAGGTACGGCACCAAACATGTCCACCAAAACTGAAAACATATAGACCTTACTGACATCGATGATGGCAATCTGGTTATTTTTTTCAGCCTCCGTCATTCCAAGGTCCTCATACGTGTCTTCAATTACTATAGATGCTTCATGGAGATCTTTTAAAACATCCCGGTAGGCAATTTCCCAAAAATTATCAGGAATTTCACGACTAACCATGTTGTATTGACTTTCATCCGGATAGGTGGTTTGTGCCCAATACTGAGCATACAACCGGTATACATTGGAATTTACGTCCGCACTTGACATCAAATCAGCCATATTCCGCAAGCCGTTTGTAAATAACATTTCCCCCGGTACGGCAGCAGCATTTTTCTTTGGACGGTTTAACTCGATCATCTTTTCGTCATCGCAAGAAAATGCACTGACTGCTAGAATGAAGGTTATTAAAATTATTTTTCTCATAATTAAATTCTTTAAAGATTAGAAACTAAGATCCAACTTAAAACCTATCGATCTAGTGGTGGGTAAGGAGCCAGCTATAAAGCCTTGTCCATTACCAGCGCCAAGTCCCGATTCAGGATCAGCATATGGCAAATTCTTGTCGATTATCCAAAGATTCCTTCCTACAAGAGAAAGAGAAGCGTTTTGAAAAACTCCAAGAAAGTTCTTTGGCAAATTATAGGATAAAGAAACTTCTCTCAATTTGGCGTAGGACGCATCGTAGGTCGTCAATTGTGAAGGATTCCGTGCTGCGTTGCCCCAATAAAAAGCACCACCATAATAATCAGCGCGTGTTCTCACGATATTTTCAGAGCCGTCGGCCTGCACTCCTTCATTCAAAACACCACCGCTGTTTTCAGCATAACCAGCTGCAGGATTCCCTGGCTCAATTAAGACTACAGGATTACGTATTGGATTTCCCAGCTCATTATTACCTGATGTATTTTCAGAGATTCCAGTTCCTTGACCATAGTGCATATCTAATGACCAAACATCGCCACCGCGTTGAACATCGATCAGGAAGTTGAAATTAAAATTCTTATATCGTATGGAGTTTAAGAATCCACCAGTCCAATCCGGATTTGGATTGCCAATAACCTGATCGGCAACGGCTACATAATAGCCTGCAGGAGTAACCTGACGTCGGCCGTTTAAATATTTGTAACCCGTTCCACGGATAACACCGTAAGGTTGTCCAACCGTTGCATTGGCTGAAACACCACCTTGGAAATTATTTATCACGTAGTTTTCAATACCGGCAGGCAATTCATTTACTTCACTGATATTTTTAGACCAGTTGATAGATGCATTCCAGGTAAAATTAGGATTCTTAATTATGTCATAGCCTAAAGCAAGTTCAACACCTCTGTTTTCAATATCTCCTCCATTAAGGTATTTAAATCCTGCTCCTGTCGCCTTTGATAATTCAACCTCAACAATTTGATTAATAGTATTGATTTTGTAAAAACTCAGATCGAGGTTAATCCTGTTGTCAGCCGCTCTGAATTCTAAACCAGCTTCCCAGCTTTTTGTCAATTCGGATTTAAGAAATGGATTGTTAACGTAGGTTGGAAATGAAAAAAGCACAGAACCACCAAAATTATCAAGTTTTGTGTAGGTATTTTGGGTTCTGCCAGCGTCCGTGTCATTTCCTACTTCCGCATAATTTATTCTAAGCTTTGCAAAATCGACGAAAGGGACACCCATCAATTCGCTAAAGACAAAACTGGAGGAAACCGAATAATAGAAATAAGAATTGTCTTCAACAGGAAGGGCAGAAGAAATGTCATTTCTAGCAGCAGCTTCCAAATACAACATATCCTTAAACCCTAAATTCACATTGCCAAAATATCCGTAAACCTCCTTCTCTGTAGAGTTTTCGACGGGAAGGGGAAGAGTAAGGGCTGAATTATTGAGCGAATAGAGTTCGGGTACTACCAAACCGCCATTTGTTGACGCCAGCGTTCTTTCAAAGGTATTTTTGCGGATATTCATGCCGAGGGATCCTATAATTGAAAAGTCCTCGGAAAGGTCCTTATTCGCTGTGAGGATCAAATCGTAGTTAAACTCACCCACGGCACGATCTTCTTTTTGGTAACCTGATCCCTCATCCAATCTATTGATACCGAACGGAGTTGGAATACTACCCACGGCTCTTCTTTCTTCCCTGAGTTCTGTATAGTAATCCACAGACACACGTCCCAGTACGCTCAACCAATTCTTAATTTGATAATTCAGAGCAAAATTTCCGAAAACACGTGACCGCTTGTCAGTTTGGAAATTTTTGTGCCGTGTCCAATATGGATTATCCCAGAAGATTGGGGTCTCCGGATCTGTATAATCGCCACCATTCCAGGTAATATTCCGACCAGTTTGCAGATACATATCCTCCAAAGACTTAATGTCTACGTTGGTCTGCCACCATTGTCTGAAATTCGTCATCAGGTTGTCGCTATAACCTGTAGAGGCTCTACCCTTTGATTTATTCAGCACATAATTTAACCCTACGGTAGCTGTTAATTTTTCATTGATTTTGCTGGTACCATTAAACGAAAAATTATGGCGCTGCAAATCAGCAACGGGTAGAATATAATCCGTTTTGTAATTGGTATAACTTAAACGGAATGTATTTATATCATTACCGCCTGTGAAGGCAATTGAGTTATTTATTTCAGTTTGGGGCTTAAAAAATTCAACAGGTGAATTCTTAGCAGCTACCCAAGGATAGGCCCTACCAAAGTTAGGCGATTCAGGAACAAAAGAATCCCAATGGTAAACATTTAGATTAGGATCGAATTTGGGGCCATTGGAACCGTCTTCATTCGTCGGAACGATAAGATCAATATTTCCGTCTCCATTAATATCATCTTCCTTGAACCCACGTGTTGGATACCATGAAACGTCGTATCCTGCTCCATAGTCTTTTTGATATTCTGTAAAAGTATCCTTGTTAATCGTGCTCACAGTAACACCTGAAGAAACAGAGATCCCTAAACCGGCGTTCTTTTTACCTTTTTTGGTAGTGATCATTACCACACCATTGGAAGCTCTTGACCCATATAATACAGAGGCACTTTGTCCTTTTAAGACGTTAATCGATTCAATATCTTCCGGATTAATATCGGCGGCGGCGTTACCATAATCGTAGCCCGTACTGCCAGCTGCCTGGGAGACGCTGTTACCAGTCCTATTATCAAGCGGAACTCCATCGACTACAAATAACGGCTGATTTCCTTGGGTCACCGATTTGTTACCACGAATAACAATGTTTGTAGAACCACCCAGATTTCCATTCGTTCTGATCTGAACGCCAGCAAGTTTTCCGGAAAGGGAATTCACAAAATTCTGTTGCTTCGCAGTAGTAACAGCTGAATTGTCTAGGGTCTGAGTTGAGTACCCCAAGGAAGCTTTCTCCCTGGGAATGTTCAGCGCTGTGACAACAACCTCGCTTAATTGCGATACATCCGTGGCCATCGAAATATTGATCTCAGACCGTGAACCAATTTCAATTTCCTGGGTGGCTAGTCCAACAAACGTAAAGACTAAAGTCCCGCCTGTTTCTGGAGTTTGCAATTTGTAGGTGCCCTTTACATCGGAAACTGTTCCTTCCGTGGTACCTTTTAACACAACATTTACACCTGGCATGGGTGATCCGTCTTCTGCAGATGTAATAATCCCCGATACTGTTCTTCCCTGTGCCCACGACTCGCAATATGCGAGTGCAAACACCGCTGTTAAGCATAATAGTAAAACTTTCCTCATATGTATTTAGGTTAATGAATAATAATTACTAACCAAACTTAAAACAAAATGTTGTTTCTCGGAAGCTGTTGGCGTAAAAAATAGTATAAATCATACGTGTGAAATACCCCAATTAGGGTTATCTGCCGATTTCGGCAAAAGCTCTTAACGGATGATTCTGAATTCGATCCTGCGATTTTGCTTCCTTCCTATTTCGGAGTCATTGCTAGCAATTGGTCTCTCGGAACCGAAACCTACGGGAGTAAGTCTATTCTTTTGAATACCTTTTTGAAGGAGGTAGTTATATACGGCAATTGCCCTTTTTTCGGATAATTGTTTATTGTAAACAGCCTGACCGGTGCTATCGGTGTGGCCACTTACCTCCACACGAACAGCAGCGTTTTCATTCATAAACCGTATAATTTTTTGAAGTTCCGGAATGGATTTTGGCTTTAGGTCAAATTTATCAAGATCAAAAAAGATGTTATTAAGAATAGCCATAGAGCCTTCGGAAGCTTTCTCCAAATCAATATTTATTTCAATTGGCTTAAAATCACTTATTTCCGAGTAGTTAAAATTGAAGCTTTTAAACAAGTAGCCTCTTTTATTGATGTACAGGGCGTACTCCGCGCCTTGAGTTAATACCATCAAGTACTCTCCGGAAATTGAATCTGATTCCACCAATGACACGGTTTTGTTATTTTCAATATTGACAAGCTCTATTTTTGCGGCGAGGGGCGATTGACTGATCTTATCCCTAATAATCCCTTTTACATAGTTGCTTCGGAATTTGATCTGATGCTCTGAAGGAATTTCGACCTCGAAAATTTTACTACGCGATAGCCCTGATGGTAACGTTTCTTCGTGAGAGTAATATCCTTTTTTTCCTTCGGCAGTGATAAAAAGCGAAAACTGATCTTCATGGTCATTGATGATACTTCCGATATTCTGGGGAGAACCCCATTGGGCAGAATCACGCTCACAATAGAAAATATCATAACCTCCAAAACCAGGTAAACCATTTGAGGCAAAATATAAAGAGCGGTCATTGACATGAATAAAAGGTGATATTTCGTCAAATTGTGAATTGACCGACTTGCCAGCATTTACTGATCTGGTCCAATTGCCAGCATCATCCAGCGTTGATACCCAGATATCCCTTCTACCTAATCCCGATCTACGATCGGAAACGAAATATAGTGTTCTGCCATCGGCCGAGAGTGACGGTTGCGATTCCCAGTCATAAGTATTTACATTTCTGCCTAGGTTTTTGGGGGTTGTCCAAATTTCACCTACCCTGCGGCTTTCATAGAGATCACAGCTCCCGATTCCGTCCCTTCCCGCGCATGATGTAAATATAAGTTTCCGACCATCCGCTGAAATGGTGCAGGTTCCTTCGTTGAGTGGGGTGTTAATATTTTTTGATATGGATACTGGGAACTCCCATTTACCTTGTTCATTTTTCTTACTTACCACCAAATCTTCATAATCATTGGGCGGAGTGCCTGATCTACTTGTAAATATTAATTGTCTTTGATCGGCCGTAAGTACTGGGAAATATTGCATTAGGACTCTGTTCACCGTATCGCTTAACGGGCGACGCTGAAAAGTTGTAATCGACGTATTCTTTGACGCGAATTCTGCGCTTCTGAAAAGCATGGTCGCCTTGTCCACTCTTTGCTTATTTTGAGTTTCGTTATTTATAAACGCGCTCAGCACTTTCATCGCTTTTTCATAATCCCCGGTTAGCAAATAGACTTCGCCCAAATTATACCAGAAAATTTTTTGTCTTCGGATATCGGATGTCAAACGCAAACCCGTTTCATAATTTTCCATGGCCTTAGCATACTGCTTCATAGAAAAGTAGGTCAGTCCTCTGCGATCGTACGCTTCTACGAAATTTTTGTCTTTAGCCAGGGCCTGATCCAGTAAGTTCAAAGCTTCCTCGAACTGACCGCGCACCCGGTAATTGTCTGCTAATGTAAACAGCTCAATTGCTTTTTTTGACTTTGTGCTAAGATCGGTTTGTGAAAGCCCAGCGTACGAAACAAGGAGCAAGAGAAATAAAATCGTTGTGCGAATCATCCTTAAAACTAAATAACAATGTTGGATACATCAATTTCCGGCGCATCAAATCCCGTCATGGCGTTGATAAGTTTGAAATACTCAAAAGACCCTAAATCTTCCACACGGATTTCTTCCTCCTGGATCACATTTCTTTCTATGAGATAGGCACGCATCGTACCTTTTAATAGTGCAGACCACGGCGTATACCAATGCTTGCCTTTTTTAAAAACAATATTGGAGTAAGATGAATCTGTTACAAATCCACGTTTTACTATCAGGATGTCATCACAATCTTTTCTCAGATCAAAAAGCCGGTTCAGGGTTCTTCTATCGGCATATTTAAATTCGTACGAAACGCGGTCATGTTCAATAATTCTTAATGTCTTTACCTCTTTAAAACTGTATGGTAAAAACTCTACCTCTTTAGAATAATCATCGTATGTTATTCTGCATTTGTATAACCCCTGTTTTGGTTGTTCGATGTTTTGTAAAAATTTTTCCAGGTCAAAATGCTCCTGCTCGCCGCATAGAAGTTTAAGAGAGCGGTTCATGCGTTGTTCATGGTAGAACAGATTGTAAAACTCTCCATCCTTTAATTTGATTGATTCAAGTAACAGGGACATAAACTTTATCGATAACTTCCTGATATTCTAACTCTACAACGCTTTGGGTGGTTATTCCTCCACCACTTCTATAAAAATATTCTTCTCCTTTTTTCTCAATAAAACGAATCATGACGCCACTGTCTAACTCCGTCCCGTCAAAATACCCAAAGACTCCGGTATAGTACCCTCTTTCTTTCTCTTCAACTTCTCTAATTATTTCCAGTGTTTTAGGCTTCGGAGCACCGCTGACCGAACCCGCAGGAAGTAATTTAAGTAAGATATCACCCAGCCCGGCTTTATAATTTTGGTCCAACTTCCCAGTGATCACGGAACTGACCTGGAATAAGTTCTTCGACTCGGTTCTTACTTCATCAAGGTAGCGAAAACGAGATACTTTAACATCTGAGGCTATCTGACTAATATCATTTCGAATCAGATCCACAATAGTAACGTGTTCCGCTATTTCTTTTTTATCCCTGAGTATTCTTTGCCGGGCGTTAGGAATAGAAGCATCAATCGTTCCCTTCATAGGGTACGAATAGATTTTGCCCTGCTTCATCTGTATGAAAATCTCTGGGGAAAATACTAAAAACTCGTCCCGAAAGAACAACTTATATTTTGCTTTAGATTGGTAAAAAACGTTTTGTAATGAGCTGTGAAGTTTGATCCGGGTTGGAATGGTAAGATTGGTCAAGAACGTGTCACCATACTCCAGCCTTTCGAGCACTTTATCAAACTTCCTTTTGTAATCTGAAAGTAAGATGGGAAACGTTTCAATGTGGATGTTATGAGCATCTCCTGCATCTTGTTTTGCGTTGGTGACGCCATTGATAAAATACAGTATTTCATTGGAATCGATTTCACTTATTTTGAAAATCAATGGTCTCTGCATTTCAAAATCCACGATAAACAAAAAAGGGACTCTATCTCGTCCCCATCGGTTCATCGTTTCAATGAATTCTGAGAGTTTCAAGGCCAGTTTCGAGTTTCTAGTTTCTAGTTTCGAGTTTGTTCAAGGTATGTTCATATACTTATGTACCTGTAAGGATACCTGCCATCGTGGATTTGCCTTTACATAGTCAATTATTAACGGGAGCATTTCTTTTTCTTTTGACCATTCGGGCTGAAGAAAGAGATGACAAGGCGGATTTACTTTTTCTGCGAATTCTTCGGCCCACGCGAAATCGCTTCTGTTGAAAATTATAATTTTAAGCTCATTTGCCTGTTGGAAAATGGAAGGGTCGGGGGCCTTGAATTTTTTTGGTGAAAAACAAACCCAATCCCATGTGCCTGTAAGGGGATAAACACCTGAGGTTTCAATATGCGTTCGTAGACCCGTAAGTTTTAATTTTTGTGTCAGAGAAGATAAGTTGTACATACCAGGTTCACCTCCTGTTACTACCACAATTTCACTTCCACTTGCTTTTGCCCTTTCACTCATTTCATTTACGCCCAGCAACGCGTGAAGAGAGGCATCCCACGATTCTTTGACGTCACACCACACACAACCCACATCGCATCCACCCAGCCTGATAAAATAGGCAGCATATCCTTGATAAAAGCCTTCACCCTGGATAGTATAAAAATCTTCCATGAGTGGAAGCAGTTCTGCGGAAATTTTATCCTTTTCCCCTACCATACGATTTGATACTTCCAACAATTCCATTCAACACATCTACCATTATGGATTCCTTAATTCCGTAGCACGCAACGTGTTTAGAAGCAAAGACGCAATCGTCATAGGACCAACTCCGCCCGGCACCGGTGTTATGTACGAGGCTTTGGGCGCGACATTTTTGAAATCCACGTCACCTTTAATCGCCCAGCCCTTCTGATACTCCGGACCTTCTACCCGTGTTGTGCCAATGTCTATTACGACAGCACCTTCCTTAACCATCTCAGCTGTTACAAGATTTGGTTTACCCACTGCTACCAGGAGAATGTCCGCCATGCGGGTATAGCTTGGAAGGTCTTGCGTATGCTTATGGCATATCGTCACCGTTGCGTGGCCCTGTTCGGTTAACATCATGCTCAATGGGGCACCAGCTATACGGCTAGCGCCTATCACGACAGCATGTTTACCTTCTGTTTCAATATTATATCTCCGCAATAACTCCATCACACCAAAAGGAGTTGCCGGCATTAACAACGGGTTCTTTGAGATTATACTTCCGAAATTGTGATTGGTAAACCCATCCACGTCCTTATCTGAGCGAATTTTTTCTGTAATATTTTCAACTGAAATATGAGAGGGCAATGGAAGCTGTACGATAAATCCATCGACATCATCATCGTTGTTAACGTGATCGATGTGTTTCATTAAACGCTCTTCGCTAATGGTATCGGCAAAGCGCATCATGGTATAATGATAGCCTACACTCTTACATGCCTTCACTTTATTGTCCACGTACGTTTGACTGGCACCATCGTCGCCAATGAGGATAATAGCGAGGTGCGGAATCTTTTTACCTTGCTTTTTTCGCGCGGCTACCTTCGCAGCAATTTCAAGCTTGATATCGGTGGAAATTTTTTTTCCATCAATGAGCGTGTACGAAGTTTGAAGTGTTTCCTGCATTTTATTATTTTGATTTCGCTTCGTGGATTTGGCCGTTAACTAATCAAGCTTAAGAACAGCCATAAAAGCTTCCTGCGGTATCTCTACATTTCCAACCTGACGCATTCTCTTCTTACCTTTTTTCTGCTTTTCTAAAAGTTTCCGCTTACGTGAGATATCACCACCATAACATTTTGCCAAGACGTTTTTCCGTATAGCACTAATGTTTTCGCGCGAAACTATTTTCTGACCAATAGCAGCTTGAATGGCGATTTCGAACATTTGACGAGGGATCAGCTCTTTCAATTTCTCACACAATTTTCTTCCCCAGTCTTGTGATTTTGCACGATGAACGATCGCGCTTAAAGCGTCTACCTTCTCGCCATTCAGCATGATATCGAGCTTCACCATATCGGATTCACGGAAACCAATCAATTGATAATCCAGGGAGGCATATCCACGTGAAATGGATTTAAGTTTGTCAAAAAAGTCAAAAACAATTTCTGACAAAGGCATTTCAAAATGCATCTCTACACGATCGGTGGTGAGATAATTTTGATTTTTGATTACACCGCGTTTATCCATACACAATCCTATGATAGGACCGATATACTCTGATTTGGTGATGATCTGTGCTTTAATGTACGGCTCTTCAATGCTCTTCATCCGCGTAGGGTCGGGCATTTCGGAAGGAGCGTTAATAAAAATTTTGGATCCGTCTGTTAGAAATGCCTGGAACTGAACGGAAGGGACGGTCGTAATCACGGTCATGTTAAACTCTCGTTCGAGGCGCTCCTGGATTATCTCCATGTGCAACATGCCTAAGAAACCGCATCGAAAACCAAATCCAAGAGCCGCAGACGTTTCAAGTTCCCATACTAAGGAGGCGTCGTTGAGCTGAAGCTTTTCCATTGAACTACGAAGCTCTTCAAACTCTGTGGTATCCACCGGGTAAATACCCGCAAAGACCATCGGTTTCACCTGCTCATATCCTTTTAATAGTTCGCCCGGATTAAGAGCATTTGTAATCGTATCCCCTACATGAACTTCGCTTGCTACCTTTATACCTGAAATCAGATAGCCTACATTTCCGGCACTGATTTCATTTTTTGGTTTCTTATCAAGTTTCAGCACGCCGATTTCGTCGGCATTATATTCTTTACCTGTTCCAAGTAATTTAATCTTCTCACCTTTTTTAATAGTGCCGTTAAAAACCCGAAAATAAATTTCAATTCCCCGGAAAGAGTTAAAAACAGAATCAAAGATCATTGCCTGCAGCGGAGCTTTGGGATTTCCCTTGGGGGCCTTAACACGGTGAACCACGGCATACAAAATTTCTTCAATGCCTTTTCCTTCTTTTGCGCTGGCGCGGATCACATCCTCCCGTTTACAACCTACAAGCTCAACAATTTCATCCGTCACCTCGTCTGGCATAGCGTGAGGAAGATCGATCTTATTTAATACCGGGATGATCTCAAGGTCATTTTCCAACGCGAGGTATAAATTGGATATCGTTTGCGCTTCAATTCCCTGACTTGCATCCACGATCAGCAGCGCCCCTTCACATGCGGCAATTGAGCGGGAAACTTCATATGAAAAATCGACATGGCCGGGAGTATCGATCAGGTTGAGGACGTATTCCTGCCCATCTAACTTATAGTTCATCTGAATGGCGTGGGATTTAATAGTAATCCCTTTCTCCTTCTCCAGATCCATGTTATCTAGAACCTGGGCTTCCATCTGCCGCTCATTTAAAGTTCCGGTAAACTCCAAAAGCCTGTCAGCCAACGTGCTTTTACCATGGTCAATGTGTGCTATAATGCAAAAATTACGGATGTTTTCCATCTATCTCCCCTATTATCAAATTTCTTAGAACCGATCTAACGTTATGAAACCCGGCTTCGGCCTTTCAGGCAGGGTTCCGTTTTTTAAGACTGCAAAAGTAGGAATTATTGCTCGATTATATGGAGGGATGTTTCATTTGCGCGCGGAGAATTATAATTTCAACAAGGCTATTTCTTGTACACGATACCCTCTTTCATAACAAACGTTACGTTCTCCAAGGTTCTGATATTTTGCAAGGGATTTTCATCGGTTGCAACAATATCGGCCACTTTACCTGTTTCGATTGTTCCGATTTTATCAGACATTCCCAATATTCCGGCATTCACGACCGTTGCCGCCTTGATAGCCTCCATGGGAGGCATCCCACCTTCCACCATGAGCGCAAATTCTTTGGCATTTTCGCCATGGAAGTAAACGCCGGCATCTGTACCGAAAGCTATTTTGACACCTCTTTTATAGGCCATACTATATGTTTTTTGAATTTGAGGGCCAATCGCTAATGCTTTGGGAGTTACAAGAGGATGGTAGTAGCCGGGTACCTTTGCTTGTTCGCCGACAAATTTTCCGGCAGTAAGGGTAGGCACAAAGAAAGTCCCTTTTTGTTTCATTAAATCCATAATCTCCTCGGTCATCAGCGTACCATGCTCGATGGTGGTAATTCCTGCCATTACCGCACGCTTCATTCCGACTGCACCGTGAGCATGTGCGGCGGTGTGCATCCCATAATCCTTTGCTGTTTCTATGATGGCTTTCAATTCTTCGTCCGTAAACTGTGGCCCTGATCCATCTTTTGCTAAACTCAGAACACCGCCTGTCGCAGTAATTTTAATCAGGTCAGACCCGTCCTTATAACGTTGACGCACGGCTTTCCTTGCATCTTCAGCCGAATTGATGACACCTTCATTGGGTCCGGGATCTCCCATAATCTCCTTGCGATATCCGTTTGTAGGATCGGCATGTCCACCCGTGGTTGCAATGGATTTACCAGCAGAAAAAATTCTGGGGCCTACCACCAATCCCCGGTTGATGGCATTTCTCAACGCGGTGTTCACACCCGACCCCCCCAAGTCGCGGACGGTTGTAAACCCCGCCATCAACGTTCTTTTTGCAAATACGGTTGAACGAAAAGCTACGTCGGCTTGATTCAAAGTAAAACGTTCCAGCGCCTGGTCCTTACTCGTTTCTCCTTCTAAATGAACATGCATATCAATAAGTCCTGGCATAACCGTCCTTTTACTCAGATCGATCAAGGTGTCGTTCGGGCTATGACTGGAGAATCCTTTAACAACCGACGATATCTTCCCACCATCAATTGTGATGGTCATTTGAGATTGAGCATCGTTGGTTTTGCCATCTATTAAATAACCACAATGGATAATAGTTCGTTGCGCCTGAACCGAAAAAAAGTTTAGGATCAAAAACAGGAATAAAGTTGATTTCATAGTTCGTTATAAGCTTCAACAATTAGGCATTATTTCTTAAGATACTTTTGCATGATCTCTTTTAAATTAATGACCTCATCTTTCTCCATAACAGTAGCTTTAACATGAAGCAGTAATTCGAACATCACCTGATCAATGTATCCAAGATTATCCGCGATCTTGGAACAGAACATCATTTCCTCTTTGTACATCCGGTCATCAATTTTCATAAGCTGTACCAGACTGAACAGATAATCAAATTTCTGATCGTCAGTTAGATCTTTCGGAATTATCAGGGCATGTCGTTGCTCAAAGAGAGGAATAATCTGGTCAGAATCAATGCCGTTCGTTTTGCCAATATTCAAGATGTAATTTCGTTCGCGGTCGGCAACCTTGCCATCTATCTGTGCCAGACTAATGAGTAATTTTATTTGGGTAAGTTCAGGCATGTGTTGTAGTCTATTTTATTTCCAGTTTCTAAGAAGTAATGTGTGTGTGTTTAGGTAGTGTTGCATTCAACCTAATAACTTAATGGCAAATAACCAATAACTTTACAGAGCATGAACTTTCTCGCGCATATTTATTTATCCAATGATCGTCCAAAAATTATGGTTGGAAATTTCATTGGTGATTTTGTGAAAGGACGGAATCTGCTCGAACAGTTTGAGCCTGACATCGCGAAAGGCATTGAACTCCATCGGATCATAGACTCGTTTACAGACACCCATCCCGTAGTGAGGCAGAGTAAAATAAAATTGCGCACCAAATACAGGCATTATTCGGCGGTTATTGTCGACGTTTTTTACGATCATTTCCTGGCGAAATCCTGGACCGATTATCATTCCGTTTCATTGCCGGTATTTGCAGAAAAGGTTTACCACATCCTGGAAACGCACCGGCCTATCTTACCTGAAGAAGTTATAAATATGCTTCCCTTTATGATAAAAGGTAATTGGCTTGTGAACTATGGTACACTGGAAGGAATTGAGCAAGCGCTAACCGGGTTGGCCAGACGCACACGATATGAATCAAAAATGGAAGAATCTATTATTGAATTGGAAGAATTTTATCCGGAATTCAAACAGGAGTTTAAAACGTTTTTTCCGGAATTGAAAATGTGCGCGGAGGAATTTTTGAATATAGCTTAAAGCAGAAAGCAAAAAGCAGAAAGCTTATTCATCAAGCTTAACCTTTCACCTCGTTGATCAAACGGGACAAAAAAGAACAGCTAACCCCGAAATGCGGAAACTGACGTTTGCTTTCTGCCCGCCCCTAATCAAAAACACTAAAAGCTGATACCTGATGAACTAGCTTTAAGCTTTAAGCTTTCTGCTTTCTGCTTTAAGCTTTAACTTAGCGGCTTTTATTAGCATATGCACAACGATCCTGAGTTAAGTGGAAAATATTTAGGCACGATCTCGGAAGATTTCGTTAAAGTTTCCGACACCTTAAAAGAAGCCTCCTATCAAATACGAACAGCAGGATTTGATTATCCTATCTTTCCAATTTGTAAAACCGAACAACCCATCGGCCAAATTCTTCTTCAACCTCATGTCAATGGAACAGCCTGGAATTATTACGCATCGTTCCTAAATGAATTTGTACAGCGAGACCTGGTTGCAAAAGACAAAATAGAGGATTTTGAAAAGGCGTATAAAGATCCCGATGAGTTTTGCTGCCTGTTTGTGATCGATGCGCAGTTTACGAATTTTGTGTTTATTCCCTTTCCGGAAGACTGAGGAAAGCTGACAGCTCACAGCAGAAAGCTTGCTTTATGCGTTGATCTCGGTTCAGTCAAAGACTTAAGGTTAACCTTGATGAATAGGCATTTGTCCTTTACCATTCCCTGTTGCACGTCTCCGCCAAAACACTTTAAGTTCATGCTTGATGAACTAGCTGTCAGCTGTCAGCTCGAAAATGGTCCCATCCCTGCGCACGAAGCGCTACCACCGTTCCCTGATTTTGTAACTAACACGTTTTCAAGAAAAGCTTACGGCAGAAAGCTTGCTTTGTGCATTGCCATTCCCTGTTGCACGTCTTCAGCAAAACACTTAAAGTTCACGCCGGATGAGCAAGCTGTACGCTGTCTGCTGTGAGCTGTCAGCTTTTCAGCCTTTAAAATGGTCCCATCCCTGCGCACGAAGCGCTACCACCGTTCCCTGTTTTGTGACCAACACATTTTCATTCTTTCTCTCATGCGTGTAGCCTATGAAATGGATGTCGGGATGTTTCTTGATTTTATCCTGATCGGACGGATCAATGGTGAATAGTAATTCGTAATCCTCCCCGCCATTCAACGCACACGTTACAGGATCGAGTTTAAATTCGATAGCAGTTTCATAGGCGACGTTATCAATTGGAATTTTATCTTCATAAATCCTTATACCAACTCCGGAGTTTTTGGCAATGTGAAAAAGCTCGGAGGCTAGTCCATCGGACACGTCGATCATAGAAGTTGGCTTTACGCCGGCTTCTTCCAAATCAAAAATCACGTCCGTCCTGGCTTCCGGTTTTAACTGTCTTCCCACGAGGTATTCATATTTTTCGAGACTTGGTTGCATCTCGGGATTTGTCAGGAAAACCTGCTTTTCACGTTCAAGTACCTGCAATCCTGTAAAAGCAGCTCCTAAATCGCCGGTCACACAAATGATATCATTTACCTTAGCGCCGTTTCGATAGGCAATCCGCTCCTTTTTTGCCCGACCCAATACAGAGATCGAGATAATTAGACCTGACGAGGACGAAGTCGTATCTCCACCAACCAAGTCCACTTTATAATTTTCACACGCAGCCTGAATACCTGCGTACAATGCGTCAATTGCTTCCACTGAAAAACGATTGCTCAACGCCAGGCTTACTGTAATTTGTTCAGCCTTACCGTTCATTGCTGCGATATCAGAAACATTCACAGCAACAGCTTTATAGCCAAGGTGATGAATTGGCATATAGGCTAGATCAAAGTGAATTCCTTCCACCAGCATATCGGTGGATATCAATATGCAATCATCGCCAGCTTCAATGACTGCGGCATCATCTCCGATACCCTTCAACGAAGACGGATTTTTTAATGTAAATTTTTCATTTATCCTGTCAATTAGGCCGAATTCACCTAATTGACCAATTTCAGATCTATTCTCGCTCATAATTTTATCGCCATGGTCTCTTCGGCGTTCGAAGATCCCGTTCATCCTGCAAAAGTAAGATTATAGATGAATAAGACCGATTTACATGGTAAATTCAGTGTATTTATGTGGAACAAAGAGAGAGCATGAAAAAATACTTTTGGATCGTACTGATTCTGATAATCGTTTCAGGTTGCAAAACCCCGAAGCCTTATTATGAAACTGCTAAGGGAAAAAAGAAACAAAAATATTACAACGACATTCAGTTTGGTGGTAAAAGTGCCAGTGAAATGAAGCGAAAACACTAAAGGTCTTCGCAAAGCTCGATTAATACTCCTCCTGTCGATTTGGGATGGAGAAAGCAGATCATCTTATTGTCGGCGCCCTTTTTAGGCATTTCATTAATGGGTTCAAATCCCTTGCTTTTATAAGATTCAATGCTTTGCGATAAATTCGACACTGAAAATGCCAGATGGTGTATGCCTTCACCTTTTTTTTCAATGAACTTGGCAATGGAAGAGTCTGGGCGTGTTGCTTCCAGGAGTTCGATCTTGACATCTCCTATTTTAAAGAACGATGTACGCACACCTTCTGATTCAACGTGTTCGATTTTATAGTGTTCCTGGCCCAATAGAGACGCAAAAAGCGTATTTGATCGATCAATATTTTTAACAGCAATGCCAATATGTTCGAGTTTTTCCATATTTGTTAACTTTGTAACCAAAGACGAAACTTTTTCCCTAATTCGAAAGTTTACGCAATGAAACTTTAGCATCATGATTGAGACACTCAGTGAAATGCATGTAGAAGCAGCCCGCATACAGCAAGAAATCAAAGACTATCTAGGGCTGCGTACATCAGACCTGGTGTTTGAATACACGACGCTAGATGGTAAGGTGAAACTTGACTTGATCACGATCAATCCACGTCATAATCAGGCATTTCTTTTCCATAGCGAAACCGGTGCCGATAAAGTGCACGCTTTGTCAAAGATGTTAACGTATGTGCAAAGTTATAAGGAAAAGGAAAATTCATATACCATTCAATGGGTAGCGAAAGGGGGTACGGAGTTGCATACGTCGTATTTTAAAGCTGGAAATATTTTAGATGCGTTGCAGAAATTATATTACGGCCGTGATAGTAATACAATAACGGTATTCAGTGTTGTGCTGAACCCGATTTCATAGTTTTAAGAATTTATTTTTATGATAAACGTAACAGAGAAAGCCAAAGAAAAAATTATATCCTTACGCAAGGAAGAAGGAAAAGTAGATTACAACAATGTTCGCGTATTGGTAAAGGGCGGAGGATGCTCAGGCTTAATGTACGATCTTAACTTCGATGACGATATCAAACCTGCTGATCAGATTTTTGAAGATAAAGGCATTAAAATTCTAGTGGATAAAAAGAGCTTGTTGTATTTATTAGGTACTACTTTAGATTTTTCAGATGGATTAAACGGGAAAGGTTTCCAGTTCATAAATCCGAATGCAACCCGTACTTGTGGGTGCGGCGAGAGCTTTGCAGTGTAGTTGAATTTCATGATGCTATCTTGATCCGTCTCAGATGCTCTTATGAAGTGAGCAGGGAAAGATCAAGTTCAAATCCTTCTACTATACCTTCAGCTTTTATTGTTCCTTTGAATCCTTCTATCTTTTCTATGCCGCTATTGAATCGAAAGATATAACTTGTTTTTTCAATAGGATCAATTAGCCAACCAAGTTGAGCCCCATTTTTTAGCCACACGGTCATTTTCTTTTTTAGATCGTCAATGTTATCTGATTTGGATCTGACTTCAATAATGAATTCCGGACATATTGGTGCAAATTTATTTTTATCCTCCTCTGAAAGAACATTCCATCGTTTTTTTGAAATCCATGAAGCATCCGGTGATAAAACTGAGCGATCAGTAAGCGCAAAACCTGTAGAAGCGTCAAAAACAATACCCTGTCCCTGATTCCGATTCCAAATGTAGAGCTGCCCAAATATTTCCGAACTGTACCGGCCTGATAACGTGCTAACGGGTGACATAATAATAATTTCAAGATTGCTATTTCTCTCGATACGAAGGCCAGGATTTTCAAGACAGAATTTCAAAAACTCTTCATTTGTCATACTTCCCGTAATACTATCTCTTAACACTAAGGCTTCCATTCTCCAAGAGTTTAAATAAAGATACAAAAAGTGTTTAAGTGTTGATGTGTTCAAGCGTTTAAGTTGGTGACTTCGCGGTCGCCTTGTTAAATCTATGTCTGCGGGTTGGACAAGATGTTCTTCTGAATTTACATATAGTTAGATATTCCCCAAAATAGCAATGCACTTCAACTCTATTGCAATGGGCGTGGGGAGTGCATTTATTTCAACTGTCGTGCGGCAGGGCTGATTGTCTTTAAAATATTCAGCGTAGATTTTATTGAAAACAGGGAAATCTTGTTTCATATTCGTGAGGAAAACAGTGACATCCACCAAATTTTCCCAGGATGATCCGGAGGCTTCAAGAACGAACTTTACATTTTGAAACACCGCATGACATTGTTGTTCGATATCATAACTTTTGATGAGTCCTTGTTCGTCGAGCGTGACGCCCGGTATGTCTTTTGATCCTTTTTTTCGCGGACCTATTCCAGATAAAAAAAGAAGATTACCAACCCTCCTTGCATGCGGGTACAAACCGATTGGTTCAGGGGCGTTGTCGGAATTTATTTTATCTAAGCTCATTTTACTTTATACCAAACACCAAACTCCCCCAGCAACTCTGCCAGTCCGCTCCAGCCTCTTTTGATGGTACCATTTGCACTACGCTTACCATCCATGGACCGGGATTGCTGATGCGAGTTTCTATCGTCCCATCTTTTTCTGTATGGATATTTTGAAGCGTTGTACGGTTATCAAACCTGTTCCATACTTTTACCTTAACGCCAAAAAGCGGTTTGCCATGAAAAAGAATTTTGAATTTCACAGGATCACCCACCTTTAAGGAATAAGGATTTGCATCTGGAATGATTTCAATTGGAAATCCCACCACCTTTTTAAAAGTATCATCTTTTTTATCTCCTACCTGAACCAGCAGTTTTGTATACCTGGAATAAAATTCTTTGGCCTTATTAGAAGTTGTGTTGGTTTTAGTTCGATGTTCTAAGATTTCTTCGAGTCCATCCTCCTTTAAGTATGCATTGAATTTTTCCGCATCCAGTTCAATAAAAGCATTGTTGCTTTGCATGGTCAACAGAAGGGTGCCTTCTTCTTTTAACGTATAGCTCAAATTTTCCTTGTTACCTTCTTTAACACTATCTGTTAGGTTTATGGATTTTGACAACTGATGCAGTTCCAATTTTTCAACACGATTTTTTTTTAGATCCCAAGGCTCACCCATGAAATTTTCACCAACCATGAAATTTACTACCAACCTTTCACCACGCTTAAAGAAAAAGCCGCTGGGGTATAACCAAAATTCGTGCGCTCCGGCAATGGTAAGTACAGTCAATAAAAAAAAGGTGATCCAGGTTTTCTTATTCATACTAGCTAAGTTAAGCATGAGATGGCGGTTCGGTTTTACTAGAAATCGTTGACTATGAAGGACATTTCCACGATTAACTTTTAACATTTCACAATTAACTTAACACTAGTTACCCATTCATGATTTCTTCTATCTCATCGACTTCGATGGGTATGTTTTTCATTAAATCATGCACGCCAGTTCGTTGAATCACTACATTATTTTCGATACGTACACCTAAATTTTCTTCGCGGATATAAATTCCTGGTTCTATGGTCCATACCTGACCAACCTGCATGCTGTGGTACATATTGCCGACATCGTGAACATCCAAACCGAGCTGATGACCGGTGCCATGCATGAAATATTTCATGAAGAGCGGTTTATTTGGATCCTGGTTTTTAATGTCTTTTTTATCAACCAATTTTAAACCAATCAATTCGCGTTCCATTATCTTTTGAACTTCTTTATGATAGTCAAAATATTTTTCACCGGCCTTTAACATTTTCATAGCACCACGATAAACACGCAGTACTGCGTTGTACACGTCCCTCTGACGTTTTGAAAATTTTCCATTTACCGGAATGGTGCGGGTTAAGTCTGCATTGTAATTAGCATATTCAGCACCCACGTCAAGCAATAGAATGTCGCCATCCTTACAAACTTTATCATTTTCAAGGTAGTGTAAGACACACGAATTTGTTCCTGACGCGATGATGGGTTCATACGCAAATCCACGCGAACCGTTTCTTATAAAATCATGAATGAACTCAGCTTCAATCTCATTTTCTTTCACACCCGGTTTTACGAATTTAAGAACACGCCTGAAGGCTTGTTCCGTAATATTGCAGGCGAGCTGCAACAATTCTATTTCAAACTTGGACTTAACGGTTCTCAACTTATGCATGATGGGCGCTAGTCTTTCGTATCGGTGAAGGGGATATTTTTCCATGCAGGTTTTTACAAACCTCATTTCGCGCGTGATCACACTTGATTCGGCACGATAGTGATCATTCGTATTCAGGTACACGTGTTCTGTATCGCCCATCACCATCATGGTATTAAACAATTTCCAAAATTCCGATACCCAGAGAATGGTCGTGATGCCCGTCATCGCCCGCGCTTCTTCCTTTGTAAGTTTATGTCCTTCCCAGGTAGAAATGAGTTCATTCGTTTCGCGAAGAAAAAGAACTTCCCGGTATTTCTTGTCAGGGAAGTCGGGACAAAGCACAAGGATCGTTTCCTCCTGATCCACACCTGTTAAATAAAACAGATCGCTATTCTGACGAAAACGCATTGTACCATCCGAATTTGTAGGCATAACATCATTCGCGTTCACAACGACGACAGCTTTAGGTTTAAGCTCGCTCGTTAATCTTTTCCGGTTAGACTCGAAGAGCTCCTTGTTAATCTTTTTGTATCTCATATTGAATACCTAATTTTAAGGTGTGCAATTTAATTAAACCAAATGAAGAAAAGGATACTACAATTTAATGCTCTATCACATAAGAAAAACATTCTGGGTTCATTACCCTTACAATATTGGATATATTGTTGGTTCGTTCTATTTACTATGATGACCGTTGCTCCTTCAAATGCGCAAAACTATAAGCCTACTCCCGAGAATTTGAAGAACAGGGACTGGTTTGAAAACGCCAAGTTTGGTTTGTTTATCCATTGGGGCGTGTACAGTGTATTAGGGGATGGAGAATGGGTTATGAATCAGCAAGAAATACCCATTAAAGCATACGAGAAGATTCCAGCTTTTTTTAATCCCACGGAGTTTGATGCTAAAGCCTGGGTACAAATGGCAAAAGGAGCCGGGATGAAATATATTGCCATCACCAGCAAACATCACGATGGTTTTGCTATGTGGGATAGCAAGGTCTCCGACTACAACATTGTAAAACGCACACCGTATGGAAAAGACGTATTAAAGATGTTAGCGGATGAATGCCAAAAGGAAAGTATCAAACTTTTCTTTTATCATTCACAACTTGATTGGCACCATCCTGAATATTTTCCTCGTGGAAAAACAGGCGGAAGCTGGACCGGACGCCCGGAAAGTGGCGACATGAACAAGTACCTCGATTATATGGATTCTCAGCTCACAGAATTGCTCACAAATTATGGTGAAGTAGCAGGCATCTGGTTCGATGGCATGTGGGATAAAAAAGATGCGGATTGGCGATTGCAGAAAACGTATAATGTTATTCACCAATTGCAACCCGGTGCATTAGTTGGCAGCAATCATCACCGCGCTCCCTATGACGGAGAAGATTTTCAGATGTTTGAAAAAGATCTACCCGGACACAATACCACCGGGTTTTCCGCAGAATCGAAGGTAGGTACTCTGCCAAAAGAAACCTGCGAAACCATTAATAACTCGTGGGGTTTTAATTTGAAAGATGATAAACACAAAAGCCAAAAAGATCTTGTCCAATATTTAGTGAAAGCTGCTGGCTATGGCGCTAATTTTTTGTTGAACGTCGGGCCAATGCCTAATGGAAAAATTCAAGCTGAGCATCAGGCGTTACTAGCATCGATGGGTGAATGGCTGAAGACCTACGGCGAAACGATTTATGGAACTCGAGGCGGTCCACTTACTGCAAGAGACTGGGGAGTGACTACGCAGAAAGGAAACAAAGTTTATGTACACATCTTGAATTGGACCGACGAATCATTGACAATTCCTGCGATCGGCAAAAAAGTAAAATCAGTTAAAATGTTTAAGGATAAAACGCCAGTAAAATTTTCTGTGAACGATTATGGTCTCAGTCTAAAAATTCCAGCTGGGAAGATGGATGAATTGGATACCGTGATTGAAGTGGAGACAAACTGATTGTGAACTTAATTGCTTCTTAGTTCGATGAATAGAATTTTAATCGAATCAGTCAATAAGTCTTTGGAACATTTTAGTATCACTTTGTCATGAAAACCAATAGACCCTGCAATAATGGGATTGGGTTAACTACTTTTGCTCCTACATACATTGCAGAATGGTTGGCTTCAAATATGAAAGTTCAAAATCAATGTAGTATTGTCATGTAACTCATTTCGAGCGAGAAACCGGGCTTAATGAATAAGAGATAAAAAGAATATATCAGCAATACGTATATTTATTAATCAGTATACGCGTTGCGCACATTAGGCTGGCGGAATGGAAATCGAATCTGATAAAATTATTAAATTAGGGAACATAATAAGAACAGAATGAAGGGCTTAAATGTAGAAAAGGAAAAACTTGAGATTATCAAATGGGTGACTGGACTTAAGGACAACACTGCTATCGAGAAACTGAAAATGTTAAGAGCAAGCCCAAGAAAATTGGACTGGTGGAACGAAATAGGTGACGAGGAGAAGATGGCGATAGAAAAAGGAATAGAAGACATTAAATCCGGACGAGTAAAACCACACAAAGAAGCTAAAAAGCTATATGAAAAGTGGTTATAAATTATTCTGGTCAGACAGAGCGTTAGATGACTACAAAACATTATAAATTATTTAATTAAAAACTGGACTCAAAAAGAAGTTCAGAATTTTGCAAGGCGGCTTGATAAACGCCTTGACTTACTGTCGACCAGCCCGGGACTATTTCCTAAGACCGCCAAGAGAAAGAACATTAGAAGATCGGTCTTAACAAAGCATACAGTAATTTATTACGAGACGAGAGAAAAAATAGTGACTATTGTGACCCTTTTTGACTCAAGGCAAAACTCTAAAAAATTGAGGTTGTAGGCCACATGCGCCCAATAAGATGTATACATGAATAAATCATATGCCCATTCGTTTTGTTATCATAAATTCTCAGTACACCTTAAACCCCCTACTCTTTTATATAATAGATTTGATCAATTGGATAGTGAAGAAATGTATTTCAATTTAAACCCGGTTAATTTTCTCATTATTTCCGGGTTGCTACAAAATTTCATACTGGCGGGAATTTTGTTTTTAAGACAAACGGATAGGAAGTTGGCCAACATGATTCTATCCCTGACAATCTTTCTTGTCAATGTACACATGGCCTATTTGATGGTGTTGGACACCAATCTTGATAATTTGTTTCCTTTCCTTCTCTGGATACCTTATTCCTTCTTAGCTGCAATTGGCCCGCTGATTCTTTTTTATACAATAGCTCTGACTGACTTAGATTTCAGTATTTCAAAAATCAATGTCAAACATTTTATCCCGGTTGTGGTGGAGGTCGGATTGCAGGTAATTATGATAGTCCAGAGCATTCTGACTAATACACTCTTTTACAACACACCACTGTACTTTTATGTGACACCTTTGCTGTACATCTGGACGGCTGGTTCGATTTTTTACTATTTACGTCTGTCTCTTGGGATCATTAACAACCACGAAGGTTGGGTACTAAAAAATTTCTCTAACCTGAAAGAGATAACACTTATATGGCTAAGGAAACTGATCGTCTATTATCGTTTACTGTGGATAATCTGGATTCCATTTGTGACTACGTTCTTATTGTTTTTCAGATTTCAGCTACTATACCTTGTCGTTGTGTTGACGCTTTATTTTTTAATGCTGATTCTAATTTACCTGACTCTTTGGATAGGATTAGAAGGGTGGGGACGAGGGAACTTTAGTTTTATAAAGCACAATGAGGGAAAAACTGAGAACAAAAATTTCAGTAGACTGACACAGAGTGAGATACAAGATCACGTTGAAAGAATAAATCAACTCATGGCTGTTGATAAAATATACCTGGATGAAAATCTGGGTCTTAAGGAATTCGCTTTGCATCTGAAAGCTGATCCAAATTTAATTTCTTTCATTTTGAATAGCCACCTGCATAATAATTTCTATGACTTTGTAAACCACTACCGGATCGAAGAGGTTAAAAATAAACTTAACGATCCGGCTCATGAGCACCTTACCCTATTGGGAATAGCCCTGGAGTCGGGTTTCAATTCAAAGACTACCTTTAATAGGGTCTTCAAACAGGTTACGGGAATCACGCCCACCGAATTTCAGAAAAGAAAAACTAAATAATGCCACTGAAATGAGTCCCATCCCTCATACTGGGACGCTTTCAAATGCTTCATTCAATTGTTTTGAAGAAAATTTCATACCAAAACAATAAAATTATGAAGAAAATGATAGCGCTTCTGCTTGCCCTTTCTGCCTTTACCTGCGCAGCGCAACCATCAAAAAGCAAGGATGAAGAAAGCCTTAGAAAAATTCTGCTTGACCCTTCCCCCCAGGAAATAAAGGAGATCCTTTGTGAACTTCGGAAGCAGGACTTGTCCCCTAAAGGTGTAGTTATTCACGATTCAATTATACTTTCCAATTCAAACAGATTATTCATACTCTCTCATAAGGTAGAAGGGAACAATCATTACGGAGCGGTAATTATTCCAGATCGCAGCGACATCAGAAAATTACCGGTAATTGTGTTCGCAACCGGAGGAGATGGCATTCACAAAGAATTTGACATTAGTCAGGATTTTAATCACAATGCTGCCCGGTTCCCGAGCTTTTTGGGAGAAGCCTTCGATAATAAGTTTATTGTTGTAATACCATCATTTCGCGGACAACAACTGATCATTGGTGAAAACAAATATCAATCAGACGGAAAGGTTAGTGACGCCTTTGACGGAGCAACAACTGACGCTTTAGGGTTTTTAAATGTTATCCTCAAAACGTTTAGACAGTCGGACGAGAGCCGAATAGCGATTTATGGCGGAAGCCGAGGAGGAACTGTAGCTTTGTTAGCTTCTTCACGGGATAAGCGAATAAAAAAAGCGATCGTTGCCGCTGCCCCTACTGACATGAAAGCACTTTATCTATTGTATCCTAACCAGTTTAAATTATTGTTCTTTAATGATCTGTTAACGGGAAAAATTACGGAAAGTGAGGCAAGAAAAAAGTTTATATCCATCTCTCCGACCTATTTTGTTAAAGAATTGCCAATGGTACAACTCCATCACGACAAGAACGATCCATTTGTTCCCGCAGAATTCGCAAGAAACCTGGTGGACAGTATGGCAGCGAATAGAAGAACCATTGATTCTTACTTTTATGAAGAAGGAGTTCATGGATTTTGGACTGACAAAAATTATTGGAAACGTGTACAAGAATTCATTAGGCCTCTTTCAGAGTGACGTGGAGCCGTGCGCCTAAACGTAATGTGTTCAGACACTTCTCCTATTGACCATGTTTCAGCGGCGGATTTAAATTTCCATTGCTCCTCACTAACTGCATCAATATCCAGTAAAAACTTTTTTGTGTTCGCCTCCAGCAAATCAACTACAAATTTTCTCTCTTCGTTAGACAGAGTTTGAGCTGGTACGAATTCGTGAACAATTATTTTTCTCATGATATTTTTTTGCTTCCGCAAATTTTACCGTCGCCGACAGCGGCAGAGAACTTACTGAGCTTCATTATCCACGAATACTTTCTAAAAATCCCTCTGGTTGGAGCTGAGTTCGCACATTGGTTACAAATTTTCTGATGTCTTCCGCCAACAATTCAGGTTGTTCCATAGCTGCAAAGTGGCCGCCCTTGGGCATTTCTGTCCATTGCTGAACGTTAAAATATTTGTTTGTGAAGTCTTTCGATGGTAAAAGGTCTATTTGGAATTCAGCAACAGCTGTGGGGACTTCCGTCTTATCCCCTGTCCTATCGAGTGGGTTAAGTTTTTTTAATGGGTTATACATGGTTTGTATCATGTCTTTCATGGATTCATTGTAAAGGCGAAAGGAGGAATGAATGGTTTCTGTTGCCCAGTATATCGTTATGTTTGTCAGCAATTCATCTTTTGTAAAACAACTTTCAATATCTCCATGGCTATCGCTCCACGTGTGAAATCTTTCTATGATCCATGCAGCCAAACCAACGGGCGAATCATTTAGTCCATAAGCCAAAGTCTGTGGTTTGGTGCTCTGAATCATATTATAAGCTCCTTCTGTCATCTGCCATTTCGTTACGGCATCGAGATATTTTTTTTCAACCTTATCTAATTTGTCGGGAGACACAGTAAGTATGTGATGATAAGGAATGTCGGTTATATGGATACCCAACAATGATTTAGCATGATATAAAGCAATTTGTTCAGTAATAACACTGCCCACATCACCACCATGTGCTACAAATTTTTCATATCCTAACTCCTCTGTCATTAAATTGGCAAACAGTTTAGCAATGCGCTTAACGTTCATTCCGGACTCTGTTGGAATATCAGAAAACCCATGACCGGGAATAGACGGAATAATTACGTCAAATGAAAAACCCTTTTCATCTGCCTTAGTGAGCAAAGGAATAATTTTCAAAAACCGTATAAATGAATCAGGCCATCCATGAGTCAAAAGCAATGGTATGGAATTCTTTCCCTCTCCTTTCTGGTGGATATAATGCAACCCGACACCGTCAACGGTTGTTTTAAAATGATTGAAAGAATTAAGATATTCTTCTTGCTTTTTCCAATCAAATGTATTTTGCCAATAGTCGCACAGCTCTTTCAAATAAGCTTTGTTTGTACCGTACTCCCATTTTGAATTTTCTATTTCATCAGTCCAGCGGGTGTCTGCGATTCTGTTCTTTAAGTCGTCAAGAATGGATTGCTTAATGTTAATTTTAAAAAGCTCTTTCATTTTTTTTGGTTTTAGTTGTTCATAGATCTTGATGTTTAATTGGAAAAAAAGACCCTGATATCTTCTGCAACAACTTCGGACTCCTCCCATTCGTCAAAGTGGCCTCCTTTATTAAACTCCGTCCATCGTTGTACATTATAAAAACGTTCCTCCCATTCTTTTGGTGGAAGTGCCATATCTAAGCCATTCAATCTCAAAATAGAAGTAGGCACTTCAACTCTTGCAGAACCATTCTTTAAATCATCAAGAACGGATTGCTTAACGTTGATCTTAAAGGATTTTTTCATATGTAATAAGATTACAGAAATGAGTAGCCACATGTTTTTGAATATTGCCCAAATTGTGTGCCCCCTTTAATTAGGCTTAATTATCACGAATATGAAGCTTGATAAAATTGAGTGCTCGATTATTATTACAAAGTGTAGAGAAAACACAGCAAGACCTTGCTGTATCACGTCCTTAAAGTTATAGTGAGAATACTAATTCCTCAAATGAGGCTTCTGCTAATTTTTATTCTGTCCTTTGTCCAGTGGGGTCGCATTTATAAGGAAACAACGCGACAAAATTAGCAAGGAGATTGCAAACACGGACTTAAGCAAATTAGAATATTACGTACTTTCTACCTTATGAAGGTCAAACGCTTTCCTGAACTTATATCTTCGGGAAATTGCTATTGGATTTAACTTCCTCCAATTGGGCAACGTGTCTGTCCGCATGGCCAGCTAGTAAAACAAGCCACTGATAGATTGTGAGATCTCCAAATGCAGGATGCGGTGTAACATGATTTTTAAGCGGATCGTTTGTGGTCTTTACGTATTCGATGGTATTCTTGCGCGCTTCTTTGAAAGCTTCAATCAATTCCTTCTTTGTAGGATATTTTCCTGTTGGCTTTATAACTTCAGGGGCCTGAACTTTAAATGAACGATCTTTTATTCCAACAAGGATCTGCTTTTCTTTGCCTTCAAGCGCTTTTGCTTTTTGATCGTCAGCTGGAGCTTCCAACGCTTTGTGGATGATAGACACCAGAAGTCCTTCGGATAACGTAATATGTTCAGACACTTCTCCTACCGACCAGGTTTCAGGGGCAGATTTAAATTTCCATTGCTCCTCACTAACCGTTTCAATATCCATTAAAAAATTTTTTGAGTTCGCCTCCAGCAAATCAATTACAAACTTTCTCTCTTCGTCAGACAGAGTTTGAGCCGGTAAGACAGAAGCAGAAAATAAAACAAGGAGCGCAACAAGAATTTTTTTCATGTTATGAAGTGTGGTTTAATAGGAAGCGAGCAAAGTAAGAACTTTTAATCAAAGTCCTTGAAGAAATTTGAATTACCTGGAAGGTTATTCAAACAATTTTTACAATCGTATTTCTGTACGTAACTTATACTTTTTTATCGGCAGGCGCCGCTTTTCTATCTAAAGGTTCGCTTACCGCATCCGTTGTAACCCAGTTAAGAAGCACAAAAGTTACAAACAAACCCGAGAAGGAACCTTCGAGTACAACGATAAAGGCTACAATGTAGGGATTAAGGTACCGGCCCATAGGTTCATTATCTTTTATGGATTGCATCATAGAAGCGTCGAGTTTCATATAAATGAATAAAAATGCTCCGAAGATCAACGATGCGATTCCACTGGTTGCTACACCCATGATGAGCCCTCTGAAGTAATTCAAATGATCAGAATGGGTTAGCTTGAACTTCTTCAAAGCAAGATAAACTCCGACAGTTAGGATGATCAGATTAAGCAGTCTTAACTCAGCATGATGACCAAGTCCTACTACCTTCATAATTAAGAAAAAGAGTATCAGGCTCGTGGCTATGCGCAATCCGTAATTTTCAGGAATGCGATTGGGATTATTGAGACTCATAGAGGAGGGATTAGGTGTATTTCAATTTTCTCATTTTTCGACACATTTACAACGTTTTCGAAACTTTTAGTTCCGATGACGAGTTTGATGCGTTGTACTTGGTGTTCAAAGGCATGAGATTCATGAAGGAAACTTTCCGATTCGCATTAGGCCCACCTCTAATCGCGTAACACAGCTTTTGTAAAGAATTATTAACTTCGCATGCCTCAAAAAATTATGACGGCGCGATTTATTATGACTCCAGAAGAATTTAAATCATCTTCAGTTCAACCTTCAATATCATCGATGCCAAATAATCTCAAAGCAATGTGGTATGATGCCCAGGGTGACTGGAACAAAGCGCATGATATTGCCCAGGAGATCCATAATGAAGATGGCGCCTGGATCCACGCCTATTTACATCGGAAGGAAGGCGATGATGGAAATGCTTCGTATTGGTATTCACGGGCAAAGCGTAAAATGCCATCGTACGACCTCCAACAAGAATGGGAAGAGATCACTTCGTTTTTTCTTAATGGGTTATGATGGGTTGTGTTCGATGTTTGAGGTTTCGGCCTGCCTTATTTGCACGTTGCATAAATGTACCTACCGGCTCTGCTCTATGCAGAGGCCGTTCTTGACCGTCATGCCGCGCCTACAATTTTTTTAAACACCACTACCCTTCCCGCGTGGGCATCCCCAACTGTGAGACTACACAAGTAAAGGCCTTTACACGAACTCAACCAGTCTCTTTCAAATTCTGA
>CAZAHL010000022.1:0-41499 GCA_964484845.1 uncultured Chryseolinea sp.
GGAACCATGTGGCAATCTGACAAAGATGATGATGGAAACAAAGGCACACGCATTAACTACGTCATGGAGTATGGGAACTATGGATACACAGATGAAATGACAGGGGCGGGCTGGCGGGCTCGGCGTACCAATATCGAAAAAGAAATTCCATTTCGTCACTGGCATTTAAACGACCCTGGAGTTGTACCAAACGTGTTGCAAACGGGTGGAGGTTCTCCCTCAGGCATGACGATGTACGAAGGCACTTTACTTCCTGAAGTTTTTCAGGGACAGATGATTCATGCCGAGCCTGGGAATAACGTCGTACGATCTTATCCTGTTGAAAATGATGGAGCAGGTTATAAAGCGACTATTGAAAATATTTTAGAGGGACAAAATGATCAGTGGTTCCGTCCTATTGATGTAGCTGTAGCTCCCGACGGTTCACTGTTTGTCGCCGATTGGTATGATCCAGGTGTGGGTGGGCATCAGGTTGGTGATGTTGACAGAGGAAGAATTTACCGAGTCGCTCCTCCAAAAACGAAGTACAACATCTCGAAGGCAGATGTAACCACAATCGAAGGCGCAACGGATGCGCTGCTAAATCCAAACAGTTCAACGCGCATACTTGGTTGGACTGCGATTTCAGCTATGGGCAACAAGGCTGGGGATGCCCTTGAAAAATTATGGACATCGGACAACACAAGGCATAGAGCGCAGGCTCTGTGGTTGCTAATACAGCTTGAAGGCAAAAGTGATGAGTATATCGCTCAAGCCATTTCAGATAAGGACGTCAATATTCGAATTGCGGGAATTCGTGCAGCTCGTTTTTTGAATAAGGATATCATTGCACTTTCCTCAAAATTAATTCAGGACCCCTCGCCGCAGGTAAGACGGGAGATAGCGTTGGCCATTCGTGGCAACTCAACACAAGAAGCCGCAAACCTCTGGGCCCAATTGGCCCAGCAATACGATGGCAAAGATCGCTGGTACCTGGAGGCGTTAGGAATTAGCGCTGCTGGCAATTGGGATTTATATTTTGATACTTGGAAAAATAAAGTTGGTGACAACTGGAAGGCCGCCAACAATACAGACATCGTTTGGAGAAGCCGAAGCAAATCCGCAATGCCAATGATGGTGGAACTGATTAAATCTTCGGATGAAAAAAACATGTTTCGATACTACCGGGCTTTTGATTTCCACACCGATGTATCTAAACAAAATGTACTGGCAGGTCTTATCCAGCAAACCAAGGGCGCTAAAGTATTGTATGCCCTGAAGCACATGGACCCTTCCAAATTAAAAATGACACCCTCAGTATTGACGGCCCTCAATACTGCGCTGGATGAACAAAAAGGAAAACTTGAATTTGTAGAGCTAGTCACCTCGTTTAAACTTCAGGATCGTTCAAAAGATCTCCTTCAACTTGCACTGCAATTCCCTGACAGCACAATTGGAAAAGAATCTGCAAAAACCCTTCTTGATTGGAATAAAGTTGATCTTATCAAGACCACGTTAAATTCATCTAACAAAGATGAAGCTCAATCCATGATTAAGGCATTGTGGCCCCACATGTATAACAGGAAAACGATTTCTCTCATGGAAGAGGTCATGATGGACTCCACGCAGGATATGGAGCTCCGTAAACTCGCCACCAAAACTTTTGGAGGACCCTGGGAAGCCGAAAACAGACTTCTTGAATTGGCAAAAGAAAAGAAAATTCCCAGCGATCTTCACACTGCCGCAGCGGGAGTATTTCAAACTGCCTGGCGCGCTCTTCTGCGAGAGGAGGCAGCTAAATACCTCACACTACCTGGAAGCAAAGAAGGTGCTTCGCTCCCGGCCATCTCGGTGATGGTTGACAAAAAAGGTGATCATGTAAAAGGTAAAGAGGTATTTCAATCACTCTGCAGCACGTGTCATCAGGTAAATAATGAAGGGGTGAACTTTGGTCCAGACTTAAGTGAAATCGGCTCCAAGCTTTCCAAAGAAGCCATGTATACATCGATACTTTATCCGGATCAGGGCATAAGCTTCGGATACGAAGGGTATCGCCTTAAACTCAATGATGGATCAACCGCTGTCGGTAAAATCGTTTCAGAAACAGCGGATAAAATTGACATGCAGTACATGAACAATAAACAATCTGTACAAAAGGAAAAAATTAGTTCAAGGAGCAAGTTGGAAAGTTCACTCATGCCTTCCAATATTCAATCATCCATGAGCGAGCAAGATCTTGTTGACCTGGTGGCCTATTTAGAATCCTTACGGAAGGACGAAAGAGTCTCAAAAAATTAAGCATTAAAAAACGCTGACAAATTTGTCAGCGTTTTTTAATAAGCTCTATTTAGTTTTTCTTTTTAAGGAAATTCTGAATTTTCTTTTTAGCCTCATCTTCTACTTTCTTTTGAACATCCTCAGCAGTCGCGGGTGTTGAGGCAGTCGTATCAGGAGCAGTAGTACCTGCAGTATCTTTACTGGTGCTACCCCCCAGGATGTCTTTTACTATTTTCTCTGCATCCGTTCCCTTTACCGCTTTCTCCAACGCTTTTGTTCCTTCTTGTTTAGCAGTTTCTACCACGGCATCTTTAACCTGTTCTTTTTGATCTGCCATCAACAGCTTAGGGGATGGGTTAGTGACACTCCCACCTAGGCCAATGGTGATAGGAATCATTCCATTGGGATCTGTTTTAGCACCTGTTTTGGAGGCAATAAAACTATTAAACTGAGCTCCTAATTTACCTGCAGGCACATCCATTTTCAACGTGTAGTCTATAGACTTATCCAGACCAGTACTGCCGGCTACCGTAGTTTTGTAGTTGCCGAACTTAACATCAAAGGGCTTAACACTTAATCTACCATCGCTTAGAGAGGCAGACATTAATACATCTTTAAAGGTTACTTCGTTTGCGTCTTCCAGTTTCGTGAGCGATGTGATACTCGACAATATTTTAGATTCCTTCAATGCAGCTTGTGCGATTTTAATTATTCCTCCACCATTTACCGTAGTTAAATTTGGCATCATGTTTTGCAGAAGCTCGCCGCTTAATTTAAAGTCTGTTGAGAAGTTGCCCTTGACAAGGCCAGCGATGGGAGCATATGTTTGAACCAGTGTTGAGGAATTAGCTGCCTGCGTCATCGAAACGTTTTCAATTTTTAGCCCGAAATCATATTTAGGATGCGCCAAGTTTTTTGTGTCATATGCGCCATTCACTACGAACGTCCCGCCAAGCATATTAAATCTAAGTCCGCTAAGATTAGCAACGCCATCTTTGACAATGACATCCCCGGACGCATTGGTCATGGTGAAATTCGTGACTTTGATTGTTTTAACCGATGACTTTAACACAAAGTCGATATTGTTTGGAACAGGAATAACACCATAGGATGCCGAATCGGTTGGTGCGGGATCTTCTGTATCGCTCATAAATTCATTCAGATCCAGAAGCGTCGAATTAAAGTTCACATTTCCTTTTATAACATGATTGTCTCCAAATACATAACCCAGGTAATTCAGGATGGATCCGTTTACGCTAAAATCACTCCGGCCAATTTTTCCATCCATTTTTTGCAGATCAATCTTCCGCGGATCGAATACCATAGAAGCCTGTGAGAGTGTAACGGCGTAAGGTAAATCCTTTGAAGTATATTTGAAATCCGCGAGAGATGCTGTCCCGCTTGTTGGCAACCTGTCATATCTTTCTGCTTTTACATCCGAATATTTTCCTTTAGTCTGAATATTTGCTTTTGCTTTTCCAGAGAGGGCCATTCCTTCCACAGGAAATACTTTTGTAATCTTCTCCAGATCAACACCACCATTTACTTTTAGGTCCCAGGTATAGTCATCTAGATTTTGCAAGAGTAGATCGGCTGTAAATTTCTCTCCGTCCATTAACATGGATAAATCATTTACGTTGATGACAGTCTCCTCCATTTTACCCGATGTATTTTTTATCGTCGAACTAAAATGCAAGTCTTGCAATGGCAGCGGAAATTGAGCGGATTTTACAAAACCATTCGCTAACGACATCGAAGCATCAACGGCCGGAATGGTTTTTTTCAAACTATCGTACACTCCCTTGGCCGAGAGATTGATTGCATAGTTTCCTTTCATATCCAGGCCTTCCATCGGAAACATTTTACTAAGCTCAGCCAGGTTTAGTTTTGCTGCGACCGTTGCATCCATATTCGTCGGATACATTTTAGTAATAAGGGCGCGTGCATCCACAGGGTTAGAGCCAAAATCCAAATGTAATTTCTTAAGATTAATTACGGTGTTATCAATCACACCATCTTTATTATCAATCAATAAATCAACATTAATATTGTTCACAGCCGTTGGCAAATCGGGGTATTTAAACATGGCATCTTTTACCAACAGATTTAAATTAAAGGATGGCATTTGTTTCTCGCTGTATGTTCCCTTCACTGCGCCGCTAAATGCCAGGTCACCATTTGTTTCTATTTTATTGAAATCTTTGCTATACATACCGGGTATGATCGAAAGCAGACTTTTAAACGAATTGTCGGGGCTTTTAAAAGAAAGATCCATAGCAAAATCTTTTTCATTCATTTTTAACCATCCATCAAAGCTCATTCCGAAGTCATTAATCTTAAGGGAATTTTCTTTAAAGGTATACTTCGTGTATTCCTCACTAATGGATATCGTTGCATCAATCTCGGCGCGCTTGTCTGTTAGGTATTCCATTCCGTCAAAAGCGGTAGTAATCGAATCGGCGGTAGTATGTGTGGTAAGGTCAAAAATATCTTGGGTAAAATCTCCGCTTCCCGTATGGTTCATGCCTTTAATTGTTAAGACATAGGGCAACGTTCTGTCGTCGTAAGATATATCGCCATCGACGATCTCCCAGTGATCGATACCAAAGGAAAAATCCCCTGACTCTTCTTCCACCGCAGCCGTGTCGGAAGAAGGTATAGCAATATCATAATTGGCCTTGCCGTCTTCATTAACTTTAACGTTGATAACGGGTCTAATTAATGAAATACCCTTCACACGAAGTTGATCACCAAATAAAACATTCATCAGGTTTACCTCCACTTCAAATTTCTCCGTCGCAAATAGAATCTGTCCGTCAAATGGTGCGCGATTTAATACACCCAGGTCTTTCATTTCTGCCGTAATGTTTGGAAAATGGCTAAACAACGAGAGGCTGAAGTCATTTGCTTCAAAAATCACGTCTGCATTTACTGACTTGGCGAGTTGTTTATCGATAGCTGCTTTAATATCATCCCTGAAAACAACAGGAAGAATAAATGCAGCCGCTAAAATCAATACCATCAATCCACCTAAAACAATAAGAGTCCATTTAAGCGCTTTATTCATAATGTCTTTTTTAACTAACGTTTATAACCCCAAAGTTACTAAAGAGAACATGAAATTTTTTGATCGGTGGATCAGGTTAAATCCCCCACATACCATTTAAAGATTTTCCAGCTGGTTTAGACCATCCGTGCCGATGGTCAAAATAGTTTTAAAAACCAATCCATCATTTTCTTCGATGCATTGGTGTAAGGCGGATAGAAAGCTTGTACAGAGGTAAACCCTCTTCGCTGCTTCATCACGGGTTTTTCATTGGAGAATGCAAGAAATCCATGGTACCCATGAGATTTGCCTATCCCACTGTTATTGACTCCTCCGAAAGGAAGGTTACTGTGTAAAAAGTGGATGGCGCTATCATTTATGCAAACTCCCCCCGAGCTTGTTTCATTGAGTATCTTTTCTTGTACATTTTTATTCTGCGTATAGATGTATAAAGCCAGCGGCTTTGGCTTCTCGTTAATAAATTCAATCGCCTCTTCAATTTTTGAATACGTAACAACTGGCAAAATCGGGCCGAAAATTTCTTCCCTCATCACGCCGGAAGAACGCGGCGGACGACTTATTATTGTTGGGTGTATAAAACGTGTGCTTTCATCAACTTCCCCACCAAACTCTAAGATTGCGCCCTGGCTAAGAGCGTCGTTCAACAAGGTTGTTAATCGTGTGAAATGTTTATCATTCACGATTCTGCAGTAATGAGCGGATGTTTGAAAGGACTCGCCATTCTCAGTGAATAACTTTTTAGTTTGCTCAATTACTTCCTTTATAAATAACGAGGCAATTTTTTCATCCACGAGCACATAGTCTGGAGCAATGCATGTTTGTCCGTTGTTGACAAACTTTGCTACGGCCGTTCGTCGAGCGGCTTCTCTTACGTATGCGCTATCCGTTATGATAGCAGGGGATTTACCTCCCAACTCCAGCGTGATGGAAGTAAGATTTTCGGCAGCTGCTTTCATCACCAATTTACCAACGGTGGGACTGCCCGTAAAAAATATATGATCGAAAGGAAGTTTAAGAAGTTGTTGAGAGACTTCGGGTCCACCCTCAAATACGGAAACAACAGAAGGTTCAAAAACATCCTTAGTCATTTGCTTAATAATAGCGGAAACATGGGGTGTGAGCTCCGAAGGTTTTAACACCACTGCGTTTCCTGCTGCGAGCGCGGCTACTAAAGGACCTACACAAAGGCTAAATGGATAATTCCAGGGTGACAGTATTAAACATACTCCGCGAGGTTCATATTGGATAAAGGATCTGGTACCTAACATGGTAATGGGCGCATCGATTTTTTTCGGCGCAGTCCACTTTTCCAGGTTTGCAACTGCATTTTTTATCTCCGACAACACATGGAACAGTTCAGTACCATCGACCTCTGTTGGATGCTTTTGGAAGTCGTCATACATGGCTTTGTGAAGACTGGATCGATTTGCGTGAATCCAGTCTCTAAGTCGTTTCAATCTTTCTATTCTCTTGCTAACAGGTTCGGTTCTAAGATTGGGTAAAGCTTGTCTAAGAAACGAAAAGATTTTTTCTAAAGTGAGTTCCAAAGAGGAGTCAGCTAGAATGTCCATAGCCTAAAGTTTTGTGAATCTACCACTTAAGACGAAAATATTACGCCTATGCTGTCATCCAATCGATTGAATTGACATTTTAAGTGTTTCGAGCCTACTTAGATGGTCTCAATTGTATTAAACCTTGTCTCAATTGTGATAATCAGACAGGAATCGCACGACTAGTTTTGCGTCATCATTACAAATAAAAAATGAAAGCGAAAAATACAGCCTCTGCACAAATTCCTATCGGAATTAAGGTCAGAAAGAACTTCCTGCAACCTTATGTGAAATATTACGTGAATGTTACGCATCCATTGAATTTTGGTAATAATTTATTAATTTTAGTAACACTATGGTAATATTTGCTTAACATGAAATTTTTAGCTCTTATTATATTATTAGTCCCCGCCATTGTTTTGGGTCAGGAGAATTCAGATGCTATTGGGCATGGCGACAAGTTGAACTACTATGTTAGTAGCTATAGCCAGGCGGACGGAAATACCAGGTCGTCCAAAGATATCTCAAATTTTATAACGAAGTTGGAACGAAAGGAAATTCAAAAAGGGAGTACTGAATTCATTCGCCGTTTATTTATAAAGACCCACCATGAATTTTTAAGGCATTACACTGAGTACGCTTCTTTTAGTGAAACCCTTGATAAGGGAAGATATAACTGCCTAACGGGAACAGCGCTTTACGCTTTGCTGTTGGATCATTTTGGAATTGAATACAAGATCATAGAAACCAACTATCATATTTTTTTGCTAGTGTCCGCAGAAGAGGGTGAAATTTTGCTTGAAGCAACGGACCCGTTAAATGGGTTTGTAGAAAAGCCGAAGGAAATTGAAGATCGGATCAATCTGTATAAACAGAACAGGGTTCAAGAAACTAGTGTTGATAAAACATATTATCGCTATAATTTTAGTTTATACAATCAAGTTAACCTTGATCAGATCGAGGGCCTTTTATATTATAACCTTTCGATTGTGTCTCTTAATGAGCAAAATCTTCAGGCTGCAATTCAGCGGCTAGATAGAGCATTGGATCGCTACAATTCTCCCAGGATGGCAGAATTTGGCACTATACTTTTACTCTCCGTAATGGAAGGCAAGCTCGACAATGTGGAAAAAGAGAAATGCATTAAAAGCATTCAGGCTATTCGCAGGAAACAAGTGCCAGTGATGGCTAGCAGAAATTCCGATTAATTTTCAAGGATCCTAAGTTCTACCCTTCTATTTAACCGGTGTGCCTCTGGCGTATTGTCTCGGGATATAGGCATCGTCCCTCCGTAAGCTTTTGTTTTCACTCTGCCTTTTGAAACACCTTTTGAGGTTAAATAACTTTTTACCGCTTCAACCCGAGCTTGGGAAAGTTTAAGATTTTCTTTCGGATCGCCTTGATAATCGGTATGCCCTTCTAATTGGATCACCATGGCAGCGTTTTCCTTCATCATATCTACTACCACATCAAGTTCAGAAAACGACTCAGCGCTGACTTTGGATCTACCTACCTGGAAGATGAGGTTATTCAGGCGCATGACATGGCCCACCTCGTGTTTTTTTGGCTCCCCTGATGTTAATTCAATGTTTTTTATTACCTTCTTTTCTTCGTTTGCTTCGGCCGGATCTATCATGTATTTAGCAGGCGCAAAACCTGGTGCTTCCACCACAATGGAGTATTTCTCGTTATCAAACATCGGGAAGGAGTACTTGTTGTTATTAAGTGTTCCTAACTTATTCCCGTAAGGTAAACTTTGGTATGTCACCCGTGCACTAACGGGCTCCTTTGTTGCTGCGTTCAGAATATTCCCTTCCGCATAAATAAGGCTATCTGCCACTTGGCAATATGTAGTCGCTGTAATGAGGAGAAATAGGATTAGAAGTTTAAAAAATTTTCCGCCCATATTTTTAACTAATTTATAGTTTCAAGATCTTGAATTCTACCCGTCGGTTCTTATCCCTTCCCTCCTGTGTATCATTTGTTTCGACCGGTTTGGTTTCACCATAGAATTGCGCTTTTGTTCGATCCTTAGGAATTCCTTTTTTACTAAGATACGCTACTACCGCCTTTGCTCTTCGTTCAGACAACTTAAGGTTATGGGATTCCGCGCCAGTGTTGTCAGTATGACCCGCTATTTCAATTTCTATAGAAGGTTTCTCATTCATCAGTGAAACAATACGATCTAGCTCCGGAGCCGATTCCGGTTTTAGAATTGCTTTATCAACATCGAAGAAAAGATTGTTCAACTCGATGGTAGCATCCTCTTTAATCGCAGAAACCTGAATAGGTTCCAGGCTGAAATCTTTTCCCTCAATCACTTGATCGGCTGTAACGCCACGAAGATCCAAATTTTGACTTTCAGATAGCATTCCATCCGTTTCTGATCGAAGTCCATAAAGGTTGCCGGCAGGTAAGCGAATTTCATATTCGCCCGTCTCTTCGTTTGCTCTTGCAATTCCAACTCCTTTGCCTTCAGGAAGGAGCTCGTAAATAAGTCGGCCGCCGCGTGGTTTACCAGTTGCTTTATCAATAATTTTTCCATGAACAGTTACCCAGGGTTCTGGAGTCTTAATGATGGGTAATTTTACGCGAAAGATATCCGTGTTTGTGTCACTGACCCCGCGGGAGTAGTATGCATATTCACTGGAGGCCGGTATATTAAAAAAAAGGTCCTCGAGCGGTGAGTTAATTTCAGGTCCAAGATTTTCGGGTTCTGACCATTTTGTCCAGGTATCGTCCAGCCGGTGGGTAACGAAAATATCATTTCCCCCATAGCCACTAAAACCATTAGACGAATAGTATAATGTTTTATCATCGGATGCCAGAAATGGAGCTGACTCTTCACCAGCTGTATTGATCAAATCTCCTAAGTTTAAAGGCTCCGACCATGAGCTATCGGCTTTCATGAAGGCTACATATAAATCACGATCGCCCTGGGTGTCTTCCCGTTCGACCGACATCAAAAGTGTTTGGCGATTATCGGTCAAAAAATAATTTGCTTTTTCTGAGTAGTTATAATCGTTGATGATATTGAGCGCTTGAGGTTTGCCCCAAACTCCTCCAACGTAGGAACTAATGGAAACACCCGCCAGCATCCTTCCGTTGTTAAGATATTTGTTCCCCAGCAGCATAATGGCCGATTTACCATCCGGTGTAACTGACTGGATGGTGTTTAGAATATTAGGACCATTGTTGTTAAAATCATTTCCCAAATTTCTGGCGAGCTGCCAGCGGCCAGCAGAGTCTAGCTCAGAAAACCAAATGTCTTCCTTGTCCTGAGTGCCTCCCATATTTTCAGGATGGTTTTGGCGGCTGAAATAAAGGGTTTTTCCGTCCGGAGAGAGTAACGGATTTAATTCTTTGTATTCCGTATTTACATTCTTGTCAAGAGCTTCTATAATAATTCCGGAAGCAAGCAATTGCATAGTCGGTATATCCGCTATGATAGGAAAATTTGAATCCGAAATAGCAACTGCATCAATACTAAAATAATCAGGGACAGCGGCGCCGTCAAATTCTATTTTTACAGCCGCCACCTTGTAGGGAGTCAGTTCCATAAATAAGTTTAACATTCTACCCTTTAATGGAACCGACTTGGGGTTAAGAGTATTGATTACATATTCCTTGCCCGACTCGTCGTACGCAAGAACTCTGTAAATTGCACTGGGGTTGTGTGATTCGGCAATGGCTATTTGGCGGATATTAATCGGGTTGTCATACCCTAGCTTTAAAAATTCTTTACGCTTAGGCCGGTCGGGTGCCCACGCATTTGGACTCTGGCCACCCGCAGGCAATACATTTGGCTTTCCTAAGACTTGCTTAGCCGAATATTGGATAGGTGTTAATTCAGAAGAAAATTCGACGACCTTTGCTGCCCATTGGACTACCTGAGCATTTGATAGAAATGGGGCTCCATATATTAAAATCAAGGGCAATAGAAATCGCTTCATGCAGGACTATGTTAAAATCATGGTTAAACTTAGCTAAAAAATTCAAAACAAGCCGAAAACTCATCAAATGAAATAAAAACATTGAATCAAAAATTAACGTGATAAAAGTTTACGACGCGATTTTACTCCAGCGAGTGTTTGTTAAATAATAGAAATCCAACGTGCAACAAAACACCTAGTTGATTTTCCTTGTCATCGTAATAATTCATACTTAGACTGACGGGACCAATAGGTGAGTGGTAGACCAGTCCCGCTGTTCCACAAAAAAATACAGATTCCAAGTTTTTTATTTCGATTGCATCCTGGTCATTATTTGACCGGATGTATTCAAATGGTTTAAACAAATATGCCTCGAGGCGAAAATCAAGTTTGTTACGGATTTTGAAAACATTTCTTGTACCTACACCAATATAATTGAATGACCTGAAGTTTTGTAGAATCAAAGTTCGACTGTCCTGTAGAGGAAAAAATCCCGGAGTATTTATTATCGTGCCGTAATAGTTTTGAAAAAAAGGTTGATTCGAAAAAACCGCTTCCACAAAATAACCGGGCCTAAACCACCCTGAACCAAAATAATGTTCAGCGTTCACTTTAAATCTGAGCCATTGATACTGCGCCTTGGTGGGCTCTGAAATTACAGAGGTGCTACCAGGAGTAAAGTCCTCCGTCAGATTAAAAAAATCAGCCGAAAGGTTTATAGACTTTCCAGCAGAAGCGTATTGTTTTCGATCTAAGTTACTGGATGATAAACTAAACCCTGCTTTGTATCCGTGTAGCTCAAGAACATCGAGCTTGTCGGTACTGGTGAAAACATTGGCATTGATATATCGATCGTGATTAGTGAAGGCTTCAAAATTTAAGAAAAATTTAAACGAGTGCTTGAAGGGTACACCGGCACGCATTCCCAATTTGCGATTCAATCTTCTCAGGACCGTAGGAACTGCTGCCCCGGAAGAAACGCTTTTTAAAACATCGTCGTTCTCCAGGTAATCCCAGCTATCGAAAGATAAAAAAGGTTCAACATAGAATTGATATGGGAAATCCTTTCTCACTTTCATCAGGGCTGATTTATAAAAACCGCCTGTTTGAAAACCAGCATAAATATGTGTTAACGTACGGTTAAAGTTAAAAAGGCTAAAGCCAAGGTATATGTTGCTGACCTCCCGGGTTGCGATAACGCCTCCGAAATCCACTTGAAAGTTTTGCTGAGGCCGGCGGGCTAATTCAAACTTAAATTTTTTGATTGCCGTGTCATAAAAGATACGTGGATATGCATTGCTGAAATAATCCTCCGAAACTAATTTGAAATATCCTTTCTTGATGTCCTTAAAGTAAAGATGTCCATCCTTTTTGTTAGCCTTGAATATTTTGCGGATATAAACTCTTTGTTTTGAATTGAAACTTTTAAATGTCAAGTCATCAAAAATCAAGGGAACACTTTTATTGTTGAAAAAATTGCGTCGTTCCGCAACCTCATCACATGTTTTGCGTTTCGTGATCTTCTTTTTAATCTCATCCAATTGTCGGATGGTTTGGATATATCCGCTATCAATCAAGCTTTTTGCTCTGCCAAAATCGAATGATGTAAAGCCGCGAACATTGGGTTGAATGTATATTCCCTTTTCCGTTATCAGAGATGGATCGGACTTGTCCAGCAACAGCAACAGCAACGAACGCGAGATCAGTTTTTCATCATTTTCATAAGGATATTCCTCATAGACTCTACTGGAAACATTCACTCCTATAATAACATCCGGATTAAATTCACGATGGGCGATGTCAACGGGAAAATTGTTATAAACACCTCCATCAAAAAGATATTTTCCGTCAATCCGAATTGGATTATAAAAAAACGGAACAGTTTGTGTCGCACGAAGCGCATCACTTAAGGAGCCTTTTGAAAGAACAACTTCACTTTGTGTAAAAATATCTGCCGCGATAACCCGTAGCGGCACAAATAAACTATCAAAATTATTCTTGGAGATGACAGAAGCCTGGGCCATTTTCTCGGCCAAAGCAAAGTTTAGAGAAACATCACTGGCAATAGAAGAATTGAATCGAAAATTTAAAGTGGAATCCAGCGCTAGATTCAATTTTAGAAATTGAGGGGTTTCGTCACTACGATGGTAGTAATAATTATATCCAGTTTCGGGCAGGCCATTTATCCAACCGAGAAATTGATCGGAAAGCACCATGTGTTCAATTTGGTCGGGGCTCATTCCAGCAGAGTAGCATCCACCAATGATTCCGCCCATCGAGGTTCCTGTGATGTAATCTATAGGGATTTGATTTTCCTCAAGCGCCTTTAAAACTCCAACGTGTGCGAGACCTTTAGCCGCACCTCCGCTTAGTACCAAACCAACCTTCTGGGCGATGGTTTGAAGAGAAAAAAATAGAAAGAATATAAGAAGACTTAACTTCATCTATAAAAAACGAAAGATCATTAAATCTTTAACAAAGAAAGTTAAAAGAAATTACATGATCTTCAACATCATTTACAATGATGCAATTGGATCTGATTGAATTGGGAATGGAATAACCTCCAACTTTTTAGTCAGTTCTACCTTTACACTTTCAAATGCTTCCAGGTATTCCTTTTTCACAGGTTGTGAAGGGGGCAACTCTACTTTAAGAGCATCCACTTGCACACCATTTCTCCAGAAGCGGTAGCAAAGGTGAGGTCCAGTCGCAAGCCCGGTACTTCCAACATACCCGATGGTTTGGCCTTGGCGAATTTTTGTTCCGGCACGAACGCCATCCGCTATCCGTGACATATGAAGGTACTGTGTGGTATACGTCCCGTTGTGTCTTATCTTTACGTAATTTCCGTTGTTTGATTTATATTGAGCTTCCTCCACAACACCGTCGCCTACTGTCCGTATCGGAGTACCTTTTGGCGCCGCAAAGTCGGTGCCTAAATGCGCCTTCCAGCGTTTTTGCACCGGGTGAAAACGGCTCATAGTGTATCGGGAACTAATTCGTGTAAATTCAATTGGATACTTTAATAACGCCTTGCGCAAACTTTTTCCTTCTTCATCAAAAAAATCAGCTCCTTCGCCCTGATCAAATGGGAATGCGTAATAAGGACTGTTGAAGTGTTCAAAGTAAATTGCATTAATCTGCTTAATGCCTACAGAAACACCTTCCACCTGAGCCTCTTCATAGATAAGTTTAAACTTATCGCCTTTTTGCAATCTTTGAAAATCCACTTGCCATCCAAAAATATCGACGAACCTGTTGGTAAGTTCGTGAGATATACCAAGTTCTTCAATTGTTTCCGAAAGGTTAGATCTAATTTCACCCGCGATGCTTTTCTCAATAACAACAACTTCGCGCTGGCAGACGTCTACCCAGAGCGTGTCTTCAAAACGAAAAACGATATAGTCAATTGGATTTGGCTCATACACGAATGCCTTGGCGGTCTTCAAAGAATCCTGACCGCAGATTAGTGTGTATTTTTTGTTGGGGGCAATTTTCCGAACGTCAAAAACTTTTCGGGAGAGTTGAGATATCTGATGAATGATGTTAGCAGGAACATTGTATTCCATTAGAATATCACCCAGCACTTCATTGCGTTTAATTTTATTTTCAATAACAGTATGATTGTCTACCACCATGCCGTAGAGAAGGCTCGGTTCCTTGATCTGAACAGGTTGATTTGACAGCGAATCTATCGAAGCCTCTGGTTGATTTCCGATGGCCGGAACGAGATAATATTGATTTACAAGTACGACTCCTACAATGAAAAGTGCAATGAAAAAATATCCCAAAAAGCGTTTCTGCATACTCTAAATCCGTTTACGCCCGAAGGCAGTTAAAAATCAATTATTCAAAGATACTAAGTTTAAAAAATTTGGGGCACTGAGCCTCCAAGTGGTTCCTGACCAAAAGTGTAATATTTTAAAGTGAAAAGCAAAAATAACCTGCTGATAATCAATCCTGCCCAAGGCAACCATACAAAATTCCTTTACAGACAGCATGGGGAACTGCCTGCCACTTGGGTGTTTATCGCTTCCTTCAGCTGACTATTTTGTTGGCCCATGACATCCTGGGAAACTCTTGAACACGAGTGTAACGTAAGAAATCAGCCCCCATTTTAGTTGCAGTTATCTTTTTTGATAAAGTTAAGTCAACCCAGAAAAGTATAAGCTAAGTGGGCGAAAAAGAGCGTTTTATTACCCGCCTGATGGGAATCGGTGCCAAAATTCGATTTTGTTACCCTGTACCAATTCTTTAAAAAAGTCATATTCAAGAAGCAATCTCATTCCCTTTACTGGCGGGAAAGCTCGGTGTATTTCTTTTTTCCTTCCTCCAAAAAATTTACAAAGTTTTCAACGCCTTTATCGTAGCCATAGGGAGCCACAAGCACGCGCTCATCTTTTCCAACGAGGACATAAAACGGCTGGGCGTTGTTGTTCAAATTGGTGATTTGTAAATCAGCATTTTGCTTTCCTATTGTCTTTTTTATCTTGTTATCGTAGCGGGAAGTATACCACGCTGCTTCTGGCAATTCCGTTTTATCGTCCACATATAAAGCCACTACTACAAAGTCGTTTTGAAGCCTCTTTAAAACCTCCTGATCCGCCCAAACCACGGCTTCCATCTCACGGCAGTTTGTGCAGCCGTGGCCAGTAAAATCAATGAATAGAGGTTTGTTTTGCTCACGCGCGCAAGCCAGTGCCTGGCTATAATCAAAGTAGCCATTCAGTCCATGAGGTAAGTGAAGAAAATCACCATATTTGGGTTCCTCACAAATCTGATTTTGCTTTTCATCCCTCGCCAAGGCAATTAAATCAAAATCGTGTGTGTATAAGGGGGGTAAGTAACCAGCCAAGGCTTTTAGTGGTGCTCCCCACATACCAGGTACCAGGTAAACCACAAAGGTAAAGGCGATCATACTCAGAAATAACCGAGGGATGCTTACCCGTTTATCTTCTACATCTTTTCCCGTATCACCAGGCAACCGGAATCCTTTCATCAAGTAAATCCCAATTAACAGGACGATCACGATCCATATCGCAATGTTTATTTCACGGTCGAGAATTCCCCAATGAAAAGCCTGGTCAGCAATACTTAAAAATTTAAACGCCAACGCTAATTCAACAAATCCCAATACAACTTTAACGGCGTTCAACCATCCGCCTGATTTCGGCAATGAGTTTAACCAACCTGGGAAGAACGCAAACAACGTGAAGGGTATAGCAAAAGCAAGGGAGAAGGCAAACATTCCTACAATAGGCTTAAGAAATTCGCCTCCTGCAGAAGAAACCAGGATGCTCCCTACCAGCGGGCCTGTGCAGGAAAAGGATACTAACACCAGCGTAAAAGCCATAAAGAATACGCCGATCAAGCCTCCCTTCTCAGCCTGGCTGTCTACCTTATTGATAAACCGTCCGGGCAATGTGATTTCAAACAAGCCCAAAAATGACAACCCAAAAACTACAAAAACAGCGAAGAAGATCAGGTTGGGTATCCACTCGGTAGAAAGGTGATTAGCAGTTTCAGGGCCCATCAATGGAGCCACAGCCATGCCAATCAAACTATAAATAGCAATTATTGAAAATCCATAAATTAAGGCCGCAAATTTTGATTGTCCCTGTCCCGTAAAAAAACTCACGGTCATCGGTATCATAGGAAAAACACACGGAGTGAGCAAGGCAGCCAGCCCTGCCAGAAACGATAATAGAAAAAAACCAACCCATGAATTATTTCGTGGATCTTCCTTTATTAACGTTGGATCGAGCGTAGGGCCTTTTATGGTTGGTGATGCTTCCTGAACTAAGGAAGCGGGGGCTTTCAGCTTAACCGTATCGACTGCCGTAGTATTTACCTTATTTTGCTCTTTAACTTTTGGTTCATTGTTTCCGGTTTTACCACCTGTTACAGTTATTTTGGTAAACGTAAGATCACCGGAAAACAAAACGCACTTACCTTCCAGTTCTGAACAGACTTGTCCCTCATACGATCCGTTTAACTTTAAATTGGTTGATAGAACCTTTATCTTTTGTCTAAACTCTCCGGTGTTATTAAAAATGCGAACATCACAATCAAAAATCTTGTCGTGCTTGGCTTCATCTCCGATAGCCTTTAAATCACCTACCAATGAAAAGCTCGAATTTTTTTCCAAGCTCACAGTCATCGGTATAGGGCCACACTCTGCATCAAAACCAACTGAATAGATATACCAACCTTTGTCGATCGAAGCTTTAAAGACCAGCTCTAATTCATCGCCAACTTTGACATTTTCGGTGGGGGTTACTGCAATAAGTTTGGCGGGCTCAATAATCTGCGCCTGTAAGGCGGGCGAAACGGCGAAAATGAAGAGATATAAGAAACTAAATCGTATGAACATCCTATCAATATAAGGTGCTAAAGTAACGAACGGCGACTCAAAAAAGTTGACTCGTTTGACAACCGGAGCTGCAGCGATAATTAAACTTCTACTTCAATCTGCGTTTTTAAAAGATCGTCGATTGTTTCGCGCTCACGAATCAATTTTACTTCTTTATTAACAATCAAAACTTCCGCCGGACGGAATCGCGAATTATAGTTGGAAGACATAGAGAAACAATAGGCTCCAGCATTTTTCATGGCGAGAAGATCGCCTTCGCGGACCTCATGCAGCTTCCGATCTGAACCAAACGTATCCGTTTCGCAAATATATCCCACGATCGTATAAATTTTCTGAGAGCCAGAAGGATTTGAAACGTTTAAAATGTGATGGTACGAGTCATACATCATGGGTCTGATGAGGTGATTTAATCCTGAATTGACGCCCACAAAGGTGACAGTTGGGGTTGGCTTTACGATATTAGCCTTCACTAAAAAAGTGCCGGCTTCGCTTACGATATACTTCCCCGGCTCAATCCACATTTCCAGCTTGCGCCCGTATCGGAGACAGAAGTCGTTAAACGTTTTTGAGAGTTTTAGTCCAAGGTCATAGACATTAGTTACCATGTCTCCGTCTTTATAAGCAACCTTAAAACCGCTTCCAAAATCAATGAACGATAAGTTAGGAAAGTCTCCTGCCATGCTGAACAGGATTTCTGCCATTTTTATAAATACATCGGTCTCCGCGATCTCAGAGCCAGTATGAATATGAAGACCTTTAACTTGTATTCCATGTTTGTGAACAATCTCCATGATCTGCGGAAACTGATAGATGGAAATTCCAAATTTTGAATTGCTATGGCCTGTGGAGATCTTGTAATTGCCTCCTGCCATGATGTGAGGATTAAGGCGTATACCACACGGATACGTGTTCTTATATTTTTCGCCAAACTTTTGAAGGGATGATAAATTGTCGATGTTAATTGCCATACCCAAATCCACACCTTCTTCTATTTCGCTAAAATCAACACCGCTCGGAGTAAAAACAATTTCATGAGAAGTGAAGCCCGCTTTCATTGCGATTTGTGCTTCCCCCAACGACACGACTTCTATTCCGGCGCCATGTTTTCGAATTAGTTTTAAGATCGAAATATTGGTTAATGCCTTGGCTGCATACTTCACCTTTACATCCGTATCGGAAAAAGCATTCTTTAAAGTTTTTATTTGATGGGCTATTTTCTCGCCATCATAAACGTACAATGGGGTCCCGAATTGCTGCGCGATGTCAACTACGCTAAGCCCTTGTATTGTATAAGCTCCTTGTGTTAATTCCATTTTAAAAATTAAAGTGGCAAATATACCGTTCGCATTGCTTAATTCTGACTTCTGACTACTTAATTCTATTTTTGGCCATGAAATTATTTTTCCGCGAATTGGGACAAGGTGATCCTATCATAATTCTTCACGGACTTTTTGGGTCTTCCGATAACTGGTTAACGCAGGCCAAGCTGTTCGCAGATAGGTATAAGGTCTTTAGTGTTGATCAACGCAATCATGGTCAGTCTCCACACAGCGACCAGTTTGATTATCCTTCCATGGTAAGCGACTTACAAGAATTTATTGTTGCACATCAAATCGAACGGCCGGTTATACTCGGACATTCAATGGGAGGAAAGACCGCTATGAACTTTGCTTTAGCCCATCCGGACAAAATTGCCAAACTGATCGTAGTTGATATTTCGCCAAGGGAATACGATCTAGAACATTACACAATAATAAAAGGATTGAAAGCCATTCCCATTGAAACGATCTCTTCGAGAAATGAAGCGGATGAAATTCTTGCAGACCATGTCCCTGAACCAGGCGTAAGGCAATTTTTGCTTAAAAATCTTCAACGTAATAGCGAAAACTCATTTTCCTGGAAAATCAATTTAGCAGTGATTAGCGAAAAATTGCCGAACATTGGCGTTGATTTGCAATTTACCGGCCAGTTTAAAATGCCTACCCTTTTCATCCGTGGGGTAAAATCCCACTACATAAAAGATTCCGATTGGAAGCGAATAACAGAAATTTTTCCCGCCGCTGAATTAGAAACACTGGATACGGGACACTGGGTGCAGGCAGAAAAGCCTCAGGAGTTCGCCGAAACCGTGACGGCATGGTTAACAAAATAATATAACACAAGTAAATTTTATGGAACGCAAAGCTATTCACAAAGAAGGGCCACAATTTTCACGTATTATTTCTGGAGCATGGCGATGGAATCTCGACGAATCGAAAATTGAACAACTTATTCAGGCTTCCCTTGATGCTGGCATCACGACGTTTGACCATGCAGATATTTATGGCGACCATAGAAATGAAGAAATATTTGGAAATGTTTTGAAAAAAATTCCCAGCCTCCGCCAAAAAATGGAGCTTGTGACAAAGTGTGGTATTAAGTTCTCATCTGGCAGAAGACCCAAGACTTGGGTAAAGCACTACGATACCTCCAAAGAACATATTCTGTGGTCTGCCGATAATTCTCTGAAAATGTTCAACACGGATAGAATTGACCTATTGTTAATTCACAGACCTGATCCACTTTTAAATCCCGAAGAAGTTGGAGAAGCTTTTAGTTTGTTGAAACAGCACGGAAAAGTATTACACTTCGGAGTTTCCAATTTTACGCCCACGCAATTCGAAATGCTCCAGCGTTATCTCCCTTTTCCTTTGGTTACAAATCAGCTTGAAATTTCGTTAACTCATCACACGCCACTTTTTGATGGAAGTCTTGATGTTCTAATGAAGCATGGGGTCGGTGCGATGGCCTGGTCGCCTTTAGGAGGAGGCGATTTGATCAAAGAAGGAAGCCAGGAAATATTCAACAAGGCTCCAAAATACGGCGCAACACAAACTCAGTTATTGCTGGCATGGTTGCTCCGTCACCCTTCGAATATTTTTCCGGTGATCGGCACAACAAAATCGGAACGAGTTACAGAAAGTGCAAAAGCAATTGACATTAAACTCGATATGCAAGATTGGTTTGAAATGCTGTTGGTTGTTCAAGGTAAGGAGATGCCTTAACTACACAGCCGAAGGGCAAATTCTGTGCGCGGCGCAGTTTACAGCTGGTTGGCTCACCTTCACCAAATTTATAACTTTTGTATCTTGCGATATGAAACCCGTTTTTGATACTCCCCCCCGAACATTCATGGAGGTTTTTAAAAACCTGCCAGAAGGGACGTTAGCCGAACTAATTGACAATGTTATTTATAAGTCTCCTTCACCCGTAAAAAATCACCAAAAGGTTTACAAGCCGTTTTCCGCAGATTAAGTGAGGTCATTGAAGATACTGGGAAAGGAGAGGTCATCATAGCGCCCTTTGATGTGTACTTAGATGCCACTAGCCACGCTGTTCAACCTGATATTATTGTCATTTTAAACCGCAACGAAGGGCATTCAAAACCAAATGGTCATTTCTACGGTGTTCCAGACGTTATTGTGGAAATATTGTCTCCTGGGAACAAGGATTACGAGCTGGTTAAAAAGAAGGAATTGTACGAGCGATTCGGAGTGAAGGAATATTGGATTGTGGATCCGGAATCAAAAGAAACGTTGGGATATATCTTGCAAGATTCTAAGTTTATTAAGCTGGCCAAGGAAAATAGTAACATAACGTTTAAGCTGCTTAAACTCACTATTTCGTTCTAATTCTTGGGAGTTTGCCCAAACTCTAAACTCATTCCTTCAAACGCACAAACTTTTTTATTTGCACTGCAACCATCTGTGGTTCATTTTTGTATTCTTCTTTTATATCATTTCATGACGAAAGCTTCAGCAGAAAAAAAATTTGATATTACCGGACACGATGTAATTGAAATTGTAGGCGCCCGAGAACATAATTTAAAAAATATTAGCGTCAGTTTCCCACGCAACAAGCTTGTTGTTATTACAGGCATTAGCGGGAGCGGAAAATCGTCCCTAGCATTCGACACCATTTATGCTGAAGGACAGAGGCGCTATATGGAGAGTTTTTCAGCCTATGCGCGCAGTTTTATGGGAAACCTGGAACGGCCCGACGTGGACAAAATAAATGGCCTTAGTCCTGTTATTTCCATTGAACAAAAAACCACTTCACGCAATCCGCGTTCGACCGTCGGAACTGTAACGGAAATTTACGATTTCATGCGCCTGCTTTTTGCCCGGGCGGGCGAAGCGTTTTCCTACCTCACAGGTGAAAAGATGGTCCGTCAGTCGGAAGACCAGATACTGGATACGCTGCTTCAAAACTTCCACGGAAAAAAACTCTATTTACTGGCTCCGGTTGTTAAAGGAAGAAAAGGTCATTACCGCGAGTTATTTCAACAGATCAGAAAGTCGGGCTACACAAAAGTGCGGGTCGATGGAGATGTCCAGGATATTACCGGCAAAATGCAGCTTGATCGTTACAAAATTCACGATATCGAAATTGTAATGGATCGCATCGTAGCCGACCCGTCAGACAGGGCACGCATCGGGGCATCCATTAACAAATCTTTGAAAGAGGGAAAAGGCGTAATGATGGTGATGGAGGAAAATGGTAAAGTCCACCACTTCTCCAAATTCTTAATGGACCCAAAAACTGGCTTGGCGTATGATGAGCCAGCCCCAAACACATTCTCCTTTAATTCTCCTTACGGCGCTTGTCCTACGTGTAATGGATTGGGTCAGGTTGAAGAGATTACCAAGGAATCAGTAATTCCCGATACTACTTTAAGTATCAGCAGAGGAGGGATTCTGCCCTTAGGAGAATATCGCGACATCTGGATTTTTAAAAAGATCGAAGCCATTCTTAAGCGCAGTAAATTTACCTTAAGCACACCCATCAAAGACATTCCAAAAGATGTTTTAAATGTTCTTTTATATGGCGACGACGAGCCGGTTGCTGTTGCTTCAGTGAAATATCCTGGGGCCGAATGGAACACAAAATTTGAAGGCATCATAAGTTTTCTTGAGAAACAAAAAGAAGAAGGGTCAGAGGCAATTAAAAAATGGGTTGACGATTTTACGGTGACTAAAACTTGTCCGGAATGTAATGGAGCCCGTTTGAAAAAAGAGTCTCTCCATTTCAAGTTAGATAATACCAATATTGCTGAGCTTGCACAGCTAGACATCCATGCTCTGAAGAAATGGTTCGAAGGACTTGAACATCGGCTAAATGAAAAGCAACGGATCATTGCAACCGAAGTTTTAAAAGAGATTCGTAAACGTATTGGCTTCTTGCTGGATGTAGGACTAGAATATCTTAATTTGAACCGGCCGATCAGAACGTTGAGTGGAGGTGAATCTCAACGCATCCGGCTGGCTACTCAAATCGGAACACAGCTCGTTGGCGTGCTTTATATCCTGGATGAGCCTAGCATCGGACTTCATGCTCGGGATAATGTAAAACTTATTAAAGCACTGAAAGACCTGCGCGACATTGGCAACTCAGTCATAGTTGTTGAGCACGATAAGGAAATGATGCTTGAATCTGACTACATTCTGGATATTGGCCCTGGAGCAGGGCGCCATGGGGGTCATGTAGTAGCAGAAGGCACTCCAGCTATCTTCCTTCAAGGTAACAGCACAACATCCAAGTATCTAAATGGAAAGATCCGTATACCGTTTTCAAAAGACAGACGAAAAGGAAATGGTGAAAATATTCTATTGACAAATGCGAGCGGAAACAATTTAAAAAATGTCGATCTGGAAATTCCGCTGGGGACTCTTTCCTGCATCACTGGAGTTTCAGGAAGTGGGAAGTCTACGTTAATTCACGACACCCTTTTTCCTATCCTCAATAGATATTTTTATAATTCAAGAACAGAGCCGTTAGCACATAAAAAGGTCTCGGGACTACAACACGTCGATAAGGTAATCGAAGTAGATCAGTCTCCAATCGGGCGTACACCTCGGTCGAATCCTGCTACCTATACAGGTGCCTTTTCAGATATACGAGATTTATTTACGCAACTTCCCGAATCTAAAATCAGAGGTTATAAGACGGGACGTTTTTCCTTCAACGTAAAAGGAGGGCGATGCGAAACGTGCGAGGGCGCCGGTCTACGCCTTATTGAAATGGAATTTCTTCCAGATGTATATGTGCCCTGTGAAACGTGCAAGGGGAAACGGTACAATCGCGAGACATTGGAAGTTAGATTTAAGGGAAAATCAATTAGTGATGTATTGGATATGACGGTCGAAGAGGCAGTAACATATTTCGAAAATCAGCCGCGCATACTTCGAAAAATTCAAACGCTGTGTGAAGTTGGCTTAGGCTACATTTCCCTGGGTCAACATGCGACCACCTTATCAGGAGGTGAAGCACAACGCGTTAAACTGGCTACCGAACTTTCAAAACGCGATACCGGAAAAACATTTTATATCCTGGACGAGCCTACTACCGGCCTGCACTTTCAAGACATTTCACATTTGCTTGATGTCTTGCAAAAACTTGTCAACAAAGGTAATACTGTATTGGTAATAGAGCACAACATGGACGTGATCAAATCAGCTGACTACATTGTCGATATGGGCCCTGAAGGAGGGGAAAATGGCGGAAGAATTATTGCCAAAGGTACACCGGAAGAAGTGTCTAAAAATCCAGCAAGCTATACTGGAACGTTTTTAAAAAGTGAGTTGAATTAAACGGTAGTCTCAAATCAATACCCGCTCTTTGGAGTGATCAGATGACTGGTAGCTTACCGGAACCATTTTGTTTTATTTTTTACTTTTAACATTTTTACCTCACTTAAAAATAGCTTCAAGGGATTTATGGATTCAAGAACTCGCCAATATCTATTTGGATTAATATTCTTTGCCTTTGGTATTTACGAATTTATGAAGAGCGATCCATTGGAAGCTTCTGTCTACTTATCAGCAGGTCTTGCTTTTATATGCAATAATCTCGTATCAGAACCCCGGCTTTACAAATACAAAAAGTTTTTAGTCACGACAACGTGGGTCTTGATTCTTACTGCTGCAATCATATTCCTTTACGTCTTGCAATTCAAGTTCCTATAACCATCTAAATAAAATCACCATTTCGATAGCTTGATTTAAGTAATTTTGCCTTCAGCTTAGGCGATGGTAAACAAAAAAAGAATATACTGGTCATTGCAGATTGGAGGGTGGGTTTTGTATGCAACGATTCAAACCGTTAGTTACTACCTCGCTTCTTCCAATATAACATCGAGACGTGTTATATTTTTTATCCTTGAAGCACTCCTTTGCTTGATAATCACCAACTGGTTCCGAATTCTGCTGAATCGCCACAAGTGGTTGTATCTGCCTATGCACAAACTTTTGCCTCGTGTATTTCTCTCAGTCTTCGTCATGGGACTCGCTATCTATTTTCTACTCCTGCCAATTACTTCATTGCTGGGCCGGTTGTTTCACCCTTTGACCACACTCAATCTTAGCGTAGTATTAAACATTTCTCAAATATTAGGTAAATCATCTATAAACGCCTTTTCCTTTTTTTTATGGACTGTCTTTTACTTTACGTACCACTACTTCGAACGCTACAATAAATCATTGAAATACGATGCCTCGATGATTGAGATTGAATTGAATAATTTAAAATCGCAGCTCAATCCTCATTTCATTTTTAATGCTTTGAATAGCATCCGGGCACTGGTAGATGAAAATCCTTCCAAATCAAAGCAAGCCATTAACCAGCTTTCAAACATTTTAAGAAATTCGTTAGCCTCTGACAAAAAGGGGCTCACCAAATTTGATGACGAATTGAAAATCGTAAAAGATTACCTCGGACTTGAGAGCATCCGTTTTGAAGAAAGACTAAGGACCGAATTCGATATTCATCCAGAATCACAAAGATTTTTGGTCCCTCCACTGATGATCCAAACACTCATTGAAAACGGAATTAAACATGGTATTTCAAAACTTACACCCGGCGGTCTTATTCAATTAAAAACCCATGTGACCGATAACCGTTTAAAAATTCAGATCCGGAACAGCGGCCATTTACTCAATGGAACCAAGCGAGGAAAACCAGGGCTTGGTTTGAAAAACACAGTGCAACGTTTAAAGCTAATTTACGGCGACGAAGCTTCTTTTCGGATCATAAATGAAAACGATAATTTTGTATTAACTGAAATAGTAATCCCCCAAAACAACACACATGAGAGCATTAATCGTAGATGACGAGCGCTTAGCTCGTAAAGAATTAATGAAGTTACTGGAAGACCATCCAATGATCGAAGTAGTCGGTGAGGCGATGAATGCGGAAGAGGCAACTCAAATGGTGAACGAACTTAATCCGGATCTTCTATTTCTTGATATACAAATGCCTGGGAAGACCGGCTTTCAATTATTAGAAGAACTCGATTCCGTTCCTTTGGTAGTCTTCACGACCGCCTACGATGAATTTGCCCTTAAAGCCTTTGAAGTAAACGCCCTCGATTACTTGCTTAAACCTATTCAGCCCGAGCGTTTAGCCGAAGCAGTGTCAAAACTTGCTGACAAGGAAAGGGCAAAAAATGCCGCGATACGCGGACCAGAAAAAAAACTTGGGTTAGCCGACCAGGTGTTTGTAAAAGATGGTGACCGATGTTGGTTTGTAAGCCTCACGAACGTGAGACTTTTTGAATCGGATGGTAACTATATTAAAGTATACTTTGATAACAATCGGCCGATGATCCATAAATCATTGAATGCACTCGATGAAAAATTAGATGAACGCGCCTTCTTTCGCGCCAGCAGAAAGCATATAGTCAATTTAAGTTGGGTAGAGGGCATCGAGCCGTGGTTTAATGGAGGATTGATGGTAAAACTTCGCGGAGGTGATAAGGTAGAAGTAAGCAGAAGACAGGCTGCAAAGTTTAAGGATATGATGAGCTTGTGATAATGATTGACTTATTTCTTTTGGATTATCTTAATTGCTGTGAGCATAGATGAATAATTTCATGACAAAAATTGATCTCCGATTTGATAAAGAATAGATCAGTAATTTTGGCTAGGAAATATTAAATTAAAAAAATGGAGCCGAGTTCTGCAGAACGGACGCGAGGTCTTGTTCAAAAATTTATTCACCATTTGGCTGGAAGGGATTTTGAAAATTTAATTCCGCTTTTTGGAGAAATGGTGGATTGGTTTATCCCGGGTAACCAAGAACTGGCTCCATGGTTAGGTAAACGAAATAGTAAAAAAGAAATAAAAGAGTTCTTTAAACTTCTATGGGAAAATACTGAACCTGTTTCGGCCCAAATTGACCATATCCTAGTTGAAAATAATCTTGCAATAATAGTAGGTGAATTTTCAACCCGAATGCTTCAAACAGGAAAAGTTGTTAATTCTATTTTTTCTATTCAGATAACTTTTGAAGATAGTCTAATTGTAAAGTACCGGCTACTCGAAGATAGCTATGCAGTGTCAGTTTCTTTGACGAGATAAAATAGTAAATCACTTGTTCTTCTTCTCGTGAAACGCACCCTTAAAATCCGGGTCTTCTTTTTTCTTCTGCCAATCAATATCCAACGCCATGGCTTGTGCTTCCGCGAAAGGAGTTTTACTTACTTCTACTTCTTCCGGTAATTTTTTAACGGGGATTTTTTCGCGGATTAGCTTTTCAATTTTTTCGATGTGGTAAACTTCAGCTTTGGTAACAAAGGTAATTGCTTTTCCCTCCTGAAAGGCACGACCTGTGCGCCCGATCCGGTGAACATAGTCCTCATGGAATGCAGGCACATCAAAATTGATGACATGTGATACCTTCACTACGTCGATGCCGCGGGCTGTAACATCCGTAGATACCAACACGCGCAGAGATCCGTCCTTGAATTCGTTCACTGAATTGATGCGGCTGTTCTGACCTTTATTAGAGTGGATTACTTTGACAGGCCCGAGTCCCCTTCGGTCAATAAAACCGAAAACATTGTCGGCCGATTCTTTCGTGCGGGTAAAAATCATCACCCTGTTAAATTCTTCTTTACGTTGAAGAAGGTATTCCAGGAAATTTATTTTTGTTTTCAGATTGGGTACATGATAAAGTTCCTGCTCCACTTGCTTTGCTGCTGTAGCTTGTGGCGTAACTTCTACTTTTATCGGAAACTCTAAAAATTCTTCGGAAAGTTTCTCTATCCGTTCCGAGAAAGTAGCGGAGAACAAAAGATTTTGTCTCTTGAGAGGAAGTACTTCCAGAATTTTTCTAAGCTGCCCCATGAAACCCATGTCCATCATCCGGTCGGCCTCATCAAGCACCAGAAATTTAATTTGTGTGGTGATCAACTCTTTTTTCTGATAAAGTTCGGTGAAACGACCCGGAGTAGCGATTATAATATCGATACCTTCTCTCAACCTTTGCGTTTGAGTCTTAGGGCCTATTCCACCATAGAGTGAAAGTATCCGAAGGTCTGTGTATTTGGATAGTTGTTCTGCATGCTCTGCAATTTGTATGACTAGCTCTTTTGTTGGCGCGAGTATCACGGCTCTCGGTTCATCGCCTTGTGCGTATTTTACCTTCATAAGCAGCGGAAGTAGGTAAGCAGCCGTTTTACCAGTACCTGTCTGCGCAATGCCAATGACCTCTTGCCCTCCCAGAATTAACGGAATCGCTTTTTGTTGTATTTCTGTGGGAATTGTAAAACCTTGATCGGCTACCGCATCCAAAAGTTGCCTATTGAGATTAAAACTTTCAAAAGATGTGATCGCTGACACGTTAGATTTATAATTTTGCGGTAATGGAAACAAAACTGATTCTCAACGCAAATATAGTCAATGAAGGTAAGGTCTTTGAGGGGGATGTGCTTATAAAGGGAAAACACATTGAGGTGATTGGAAAAGATCTGGCCTCAAGGGCTGCAAATACTGTTATCGATGCGAAAGGGCAGTATTTGTTTCCCGGGGTAATCGACGATCAGGTACATTTCCGCGAACCCGGCCTAACATATAAAGGAAACATTCACTCAGAGTCAAGGGCGGCGGTAGCTGGCGGGGTTACCAGTTTTATGGAAATGCCCAATACAAATCCTCCGACCTTTACCCAAGAACTTCTGGAGCAAAAGTACCAGATCGCCTCAAGGTATTCCCTTGCGAATTATTCGTTCTTTATAGGAGCATCGAACGATAACCTGGAGGAAGTGATGAAAACAGATATCACGCGCGTTTGTGGACTGAAAATTTTTATGGGGTCGTCAACGGGTAATCTATTGGTCGACGATCCAAAAACGCTTGAAGGTTTTTTTTCACGTTTTCCATCGCTCATCGCCGCCCATTGTGAAGATGAATTAACGATACGGAAGAATACTGCAGAATTCAGAGAACGTTATGGGGATGATGTGCCAATTGAATGTCATCCATTGATCAGGAGTGAAGCGGCATGCTATACATCCTCTTCATTTGCTGTTTCCCTTGCAAAGAAACACGGTACCCGTTTTCATGTGCTCCATATTTCTACGGCGAAAGAGACTTCCCTTTTTGACAATTCAATGCCGTTAGAAAAAAAGAAAATTACAGCCGAAGCCTGCGTGCATCACTTGTGCTTCAACGATGCGGATTATAAAACATTAGGGACGATGATTAAGTGGAATCCTGCTATCAAAACGGCGCACGACCAACAAGAAGTTTTCAACGCGATCCTTGACGATCGGATTGATGTAATTGCCACCGACCATGCTCCCCATACTTTGGAGGAAAAACAAAATAAATACTTCAGCGCACCATCGGGTGGACCCCTTGTCCAGCATAGTCTTGTCGCGATGTTGGAATTTTATCATCAGAAAAAAATCAGTCTGGAGAAAATTGTTGAGAAAATGAGTCACAATCCCGCGATTTTATTTCAAATACAAAAAAGAGGTTTTGTGAGAGAAGGGTACTATGCGGATTTAACATTGGTCGATGTCAACGATCCCTGGACTGTAAATAAAGAGAATATCGTGGCAAAATGCGGATGGTCTCCTTTTGATAACACCCGTTTTCGTTCTAAAGTAAAAAAGACATTCGTTTCTGGCCATTTAGTGTATGACCAAGGAAAGTTCAATGAAACTATGGGAGAACGCCTGCTCTTTGAACGAAATTGATGGGATAAGACTGTAAAGCTCGACGAAAAAATGATTGTTAATCGTTTTTGTTAATTCCGCGTGGCTGTCTACCTTTGCCCTCCGAAATGGTGGATGTAGTTCAGTTGGTTAGAACATCAGATTGTGATTCTGAGGGTCGTGGGTTCGAGTCCCATCATTCACCCAAGATGGCCCTGCGGGGCCTTTTTTATTTCCGTCAACGGAATTTCATTCCGGTTTTTGGAAATCAACTCTTATTTTGGATACTAGCCATTGGCTCAAATTGATCAGTGATTTCCTTTCGAATCAATTTACACATATCGCTTCGCCAAGACATGTTACACCAATTTTACCGTACCCTTTCGGAACTTACTGAACATACAAAATAGCCACTTTGCATCGAATTTTGTTTGAAGCGTAGTGTCGTAAGCAATGTTGTCGTCAACGTTTTCGAAGCAAATACGTTGTCTGTTCATCAACAAAAAAAATAAAAGCAGGCGCGAGAATGGTCAATGCGAAAATTATCCGGTACAGAGATACAATTTAAAAAGTGAGTGGATAAATCTGCCAAAAATCTAGATGCATTACTCAACGATACACAAATTGCGGTAAACGAAGCGATTATCAATGGCTCAGATTCGATAGTTCCTTTAAAGAAAAACTTCGCTAGAATCAACATTGATCTCAAAGTATTTTTACGTTATGTTTAGTTTATGATCGCATGGACAGAATTCAAGAAGTTGACGTTGGACGAGAAGATCAATATGCTTTATGAGAAAGGTACATTTGTTATGGCCATTCGATACTATGGCTACAAAATCAATTTGTATTTGCTTGGTAATTACTACCTCGAAGTTTTTATCAATCACAAGCATACCTTAGTTGAAAAAATCATTCCGCTTGACACGATGCATTCACGGATGAAATTCTATTCCGATCAAATAAAACTGCCCGGGGATACACTTTAAATCAACTCTCACAGAAGCACTGACACTTATCCGCGGTTTTTATACAGTGATCTTTCAACGTTTCAAAAAATTAAATACCTAAATTAAGTGCAGGAAAAAGTATACGCAATAAAAGTGAAGCACTTCAAAACCTTATTACTTTAGTAACCTTAGGGAATATGACGAACCAACTTATTACCTTATTGTCTGGTCATTTTCAACTCGATAAGGTAGTTATCCGATAAGGTAATAAGGTTATATAAACTAAGAACTTATTTTTACTAAGGTAAAGGTTTGAAGTCCCCGGCTTTTTCAGCAGACCCTAAATATGAAATAACCATTCTCCGTATTGGTCATCAGCTGGGTTAAAATCTTTACGCTTGATAAATTTTTTGTTGAGCACCATCACAGTTTCACATTTCTCTAACAGTAAGTTTTTAAAACCAGATGAAACACCCTTGCCGCTGAAGCCCGATTTTTGCCAGCAGACGATAGCCATTTTTTTTTGGGTGCTCATAAATATTCCATGCGGATGAACAAGTCGATAACCTTCTTCCTCCGTCAATTTCAGACTGCAAATACTTCGGGCTGTAGCTGCTTCCCAAAGTTGTTTAGTAATAGTTTCTAATTTATTAAACGATGAAGTCATATTCTTTTTTAATGTGTTGGGAGGCGTTCAGAAATACATTTTTATTTTAATCGGTAAGCAAATCCGAATTAAAAATTTGGCGAGAGCAAATATTTTGAATAAAAATCATCAATCACTTTAACAGCCTCGTCGGGTGTGTCAACAACATTAAATAAGTGGTCATCAGTTTCACCTATCATTCCTTCGATCATCAACACTTTTGTCCACCAGTCAACTAAGCCTTTCCAGAATTTTTTTCCAACTAATACGATGGGGAACCGTCCGATTTTCTTTGTTTGAATAAGCGTTAGGGCTTCGGTCAACTCATCCAGTGTTCCAAAACCTCCAGGCATCACGATGAATCCTTGTGAATATTTCATGAACATAACTTTACGCACAAAAAAATAATCGAACGTAATGAGTTTATCAGGATCGATGTAAATATTTCCTTTCTGCTCAAAGGGCAAGTAGATATTCAGGCCCACCGATTTTCCCTTAGCACGATTGGCCCCACGGTTACCGGCTTCCATGATTCCAGGTCCGCCTCCGGTAATTACTCCGTAACCATGTTGTACCAATTGGAAGGCAATCGCTTCTGCAATTTTATAATATGAATTGCTCGGCTTGACGCGGGCAGACCCGAAAATTGTAACGCACGGTCCTATCTTGGCCAATTTTTCAAGTCCCTCAACAAACTCGGACATTACTTTAAATATCATCCAACTATTGGCTCCCTTTATCTCTGCCCAATCCTTATCTTTAAAAGCCTGACGTATCTTTTGCTCCTCTTCCAGCTCCTGTTGAGTCAACACTGTTTTTAAATTTTTCTTTGTAGATTTCATAACGTTACTTTGAAAATACAACGAATATACAAGTATGAAACGGAAAACAAGCAACCTGAAAGCGACTCTTGGGGTGATGCTCATTTGCTTTTACATGACCAATTGCAAGCCTAAAGAACACGCTCCGGTTGCTATTGTTTTTGAGGATACAACGTGGGCCTTGCTTCCGTTTATAAAAGTAGACGATGTGAATCCGATATTACTTCCAGGTACAAATGTATTTCATTGTCCCATCCTTAAGCAAGAGGTTAAATGGGAAGAGAAAGATGTTTTTAATCCGGCTGCTGTAATTCGCGAAGGTAAAGTATACTTGATTTTTCGGGCAGAAGATAAAATCGGAAAACATGCAGGGACTTCCAGGTTAGGACTTGCAGTGAGCGACGACGGACTTCATTTTACAAAATCAAAAGAACCTATATTGTTTCCAGACAACGATAGTTTAAAAATTTTCGAATGGGAAGGCGGAGTTGAAGATCCCCGAATCGTGGAGTCAAATGATGGAACGTATGTAATGACCTACACAGCGTATGATGGCAAAGTTGCAAGGTTGCTCTTAGCCACCTCTACAGACTTACTTCATTGGACTAAACAGGGGACTGTATTACAAGGCAAATACAAAGATGCCTGGAGTAAGTCAGGTGCTATTATATCCAAAAGGGAAGGATCAAAAGTGATCGCTACAAAGATCAACGAAAAATACTGGATGTATTTTGGTGATACGGATTTATTTATGGCGACCTCGACCGACCTGCTTCATTGGATTCCTGTTGAAGAAAATGGAAAATTAAAATCTGTTCTTCAGCCTCGTCCCGGATATTTTGATAGCCGCCTTGTTGAAAGTGGTCCGTATGCATTGCTAAACGAGGAGGGTGTTCTGTTAATCTACAACGGTATGAACGATGATTCTGTGGGCGATCCAGTCCTTCCTAAAGGTGCCTATACCCTTGGCCAGGCACTCTTCGATAAAAGTGACCCAACAAAACTGATAAAAAGACTTGATAAAAATTTTATGCGGCCTGACAAGCCGTACGAAATAGCGGGTCAAATTAACCAGGTTTGTTTTGCGGAAGGCCTCGTCTTTTTTAACGACAAGTGGTTTTTATATTACGGAACAGCCGATTCTAAAATTGCAGTTGCCGTAAAGTAAAGCTCCTGCCATAATCTGCCTTTAAAAATCCACTGGCAAAATATAAAATCATTTAGCTACGAAGAAGATCCTGAATTGCATCCTCCACTTTTTCGAATTTAAACTGAAAGCCTGTTTTCTCAATTTTATGGGACGACACCTGACCTCCTTTCAAAACAAGATCTGCCATTTCACCCAACAAGATTTTCACTACGAATCCTGGAATTGCAGGTAGTATTAGGGGCTTGCGTAAAACTGTTCCCAGTACCTTTGTAAATTCTTTATTCGTCACCGGGTTCGGTGCAACTCCATTATAAACTCCTTCCATGGCTTCATCTTCAATGGCCCTAATGAAAATGTTACATAAATCGTCCAGATGAATCCAGCTTATTGACTGCTCTCCGGACCCCAACGGAGCGCCAACATAAAGATTTACCGGCCGTATCATTTCCTTTAGCGCACCCCCTTTTTCACTCAACACTATTCCAATTCTGATCTTTACAACCCGAATGCCGAGTGTTGCTATCTGATCTATTTCCTCCTCCCATTTTCGCACCACATTCGATAAGAAATCTGTTCCATAACGACTGTTTTCCGTAATTAACGTACCCTTATCATTCAATCCATAAATACCTATTGCCGACGCGGATACAAACGATTTAACATTGTGATTTCCTTTGCTCAAAGTTTCGTATAGCAGTCGAGTTGAATTGATGCGACTTTTTACAATTTCCAGTTTACGTGATTTACTCCATGTCTTATCTGCAATACCGGCTCCCGCCAAATGTATAATGGCATCCGTTGAATGCAGGGATTCCGGGTCAATTTCTTTTTTATTGACGTCCCACAGAAATGTTTTAGCCTTTCCTGACCTTGGTGTACGGCTAAGGTGGGCGATTCTATTACCCCGGCTATGGAGAAGATCGGTTAGACGACTGCCAATAAGCCCAGAGGCGCCGGTGATAAGAATATTTTTGTTCACAGACTGGATGACATTAGTTAACCAACAATCTTCAGACTTACATTAACATCAGGGCATTGCACAATGTTCGGCCTACTGAATGAGGGCCTAATTGTCTCACTAGGCACTAAACTAATTTAGCCTATTTCAAAAGGGTAAGGGATTAGAATTCGATGGTTTACCTATTTAGAAGTTAATGGGTAATTACGGGATACCGAAAAAATTAAGAAAATTCGTATTCTGCTGTAATCATTAAGTGAAACGTTTTGATTTCAGTTTCATCTTAAATCAAAAATAAAAAGTCGAGAAGAATTCCTTCCCGACTTTTCCATCACCTTTCACTTTTTCCGATAGAAAGTACGATTCGTTTTACCTTCTACCCATCAGTTACTCTTTTGCGATCCTCTTAATGATCGTTTGATCCTGATTCTTGAGTTTTATAATGTAGTACCCTTTTTTCAACCCAGACAAATCAATGATACCGTTTTGGTGCGACAGAACATGCCAGGACATGGCGCTTTGATCATACAGTGTAACATCAAAATCTGTTATTCCTGAAACCGATACATTGTCGATAACTGGGTTAGGGTACAAATTAACGTCGTTATTTATATCTTCACCCTGGGGGCTCGCCCTCGTCAGCGGGCTATTCGATTCATCCGCGATTGATGAAAAAGGTAGTGGATATTGGTCGAAGCAGTCAGAATAAAGTGCTGTGGCAATATTAACGTTTAAATTTCCATTTCCTTCAACCACAAGATAATACTGTCCTGCAAATAATTGCCCAGAGGTAAAATCCGCTTCTTGCGAATTTTGACCGCATCCTAAAGTCAACCAAGTTCCATTTTCTGCGCTTGCAATAATATTCTCATTTGAATCCAAAAGATAAAGTTTAGTATCTACTCCCGAGTTACATGTTGTAAATCCAAAGGGAAATCCATGTGGGTAGTTAACCTGGAAAGAGAAAAACAAATCATTCCGTGAATCACCATATTGGTTACTAAAGTTACCATCTAAAGAATTTGTTGTTTGCGTGAAATAGGAGCAATCTGGAGAGTTATATGTTCCAACTGGAAAAGGATTTTCAAAACTAGAGCCAATTGGAATTACATTAATAAAATTAATTTGAACAACGTTACTTATATTTTCGCCCGCCTGATCTGATACCACTCGACGATAAAATTTAATGCCACTTTGCCCACCTGGAGGCTGATATTCATCTAAACCTGAAACTCCAACCCAATTTAATCCATCTGTACTTGACTGCCATCCAGTAATTTTTTGAGGGCTTCCTCCAGAAGGTGTGGTACCTGTAATCGGGTTCGCTGGGGTAGGATTGGTCACCGTTTGGTTGCAACATATGGTGTTGTTTCCAATTGGTGGATATATGTAAACAACACGCGTGTTACTCACATTTGTCGAATTTACTATTCTTCTATAGTGTGTTGTTTGAAATATGACGGGCGGATCATGATCCTTGCTTGTCGCTCCGGAAATATCACTCCAAGTGCTTCCATTATTACTCATTTGCCATTTATAAGTGAATGTAGGGCTCCCTTGAGGTATGGAGCCAGTCAGATTAGGAACATCCGTAGAAGTATAACTGTAATTGTTGTAATTATTAGAAGGAAAATAAATAAAGTTATTAGTGATAGGATCAGGCAGGGTTGTAATGTTAACAGCATTACTCCTCGGAGATTCTCCCCCATCATTGTAAGCGCTTACCTTAAAAGAGTAGCTGGTATTCGGGGTTAAATTCTGTATAATCGCGGAGAGGGTTGTGGAGGTTTGTGAAAGGACATCATTTTTATAAATCCTATAACCAGACACTGAACCAGGAGGCTTTAACCAGGTCAACGTACATCCAGTTGTAGTAATATTACTAGCCTGTAGATTGGTTGGCGCGGCTGGTACCGGAATCGTATATGTAACTGATAAAAACAGATCCGCGTTTGTCGTTGAAAACGAAAGCCCTTTAGCGGCTTCACTCGCATTCACCAAGCCAAAGTAAAAGAAGCCTTCTCCCAAGCTGTTTTGTACTTTCGTCTTTAATGCTGCAGTAGAAATTATTAAGGGAGAATTTACTGTGGCCGTAAGCGACGTAAATTGGGAAACACCATTTAACAAGGTCCAGTCAGCCTCTGTATTGAAATGCGGTGGCCTGTTTGCTAAATTTTTAAATAAAATGGTTGATGTCGATGAAGAGGTGTTGCCAATAGATTGAATAGGTCTGAGGTTTAAAGTGGCGGCTGTTACCGTGGCGTTACTGGGTATACCGGATATATTGAAAACAATGTATCCTCGATTTGTTTGGTCAAACGCAGCATTTCCAACGTAAAAAGTACCTGTGGACTGAGCATAAGGTTGGCCGAGGTTAGGTTTTACCATGCCACGCTGAAGCTGTGTGTGAAAAAAAGACTGTGTAATCTGGCCACTTGCTTGATTTGTTGTAAGAAATATTACTAGCAAAATAAAAGTAATAAGCGGGCTCTTGTGAAAAATTGAAAGTAAGACATTTTGATTCATGATTTCGGGGTTTAAGTGTAACGGCCAATTTTATTTTTTTTGTACAGATTAATTTACAGCTAATTTCAGGGGCTGATTGCTTAACAACGGTCACCGAGTAGGTAATCGTTTTCGTTTCGCCGGCGGTCATCACCAGCTTGCCATTCATTAAATTACTCGCGCTAATTGTCCGGTTACTGTAGTTGAGCGGCTGGAGCAAGAGCCTGCGTCCCCAGCGAAGTTAGGGGAGTAAAAGAAGTAGTGTTTGTAACAGTTTTTTCATAACGTTTTGTGTTTATATAAAAATACTTCTTTGGCGACCACCTGCCGTTAATTCATCATTATCAAATCTTTAACCATGATCAGCACTAACCTGCTTCTATGAATTGTAGGTGATTAAAGTGTGGTTCGAGATGTGTCGCGGGGAATGTGGTACTGCACGGGATTCCCGTCGTAGTTGACCATTTTATTTAAGCGCTTCGTTCCACTAAGCATTTTCTTTGCAAAAATTGGAAGTATGCTAACCGTTGTTAATGATGAAATTGAGAATGGAAAATCGGAGCAAATTTTTTGTGCTTGCTGCAGAAAATGCAAAGATTGGGGTATCCACGTGGATTAACAGGAATATTGGCTCTTACGCAGATAGCCCGCCAGTTATCTGGCTCCCTTTACTTGGAGAGAGTAAAAAACCTCATCTTGAGATAAAGGGATTGGACATTGTTTGCTTGAATTCTATTATCAGAATCTAATCGAAAAATGCCCGATGATATTTATTCTTTTGTCCTCCAGACTCTATTGGCTTTATCATAGTAGGTCTTATCATCTGGGAATTCAATATAATGAAAGCCGGCGGTTTTAGTCTTGTATGGTTCAAGCGATTCTCCTTTAATCATAAGATCGAAGAGATACAAAGCACGGATCCTTAGGGTATCCGGTTGAAGTTTCCACGTACGGAATACTTCCTCATACTCTTCTAGTTCTCCCTTATCATCAAACCTCATTCTTCCGCCTGTCGCTACGTGCTTTTCCGTATTACTGGGAGCTACACGGGTAGTTAAAAAGAAATGATCGTTATCCTCAGTGATGTAATAACCGATTAAGTAGTGCCGTCTTTTTTGATCCTCATAATAAGCGTCATGCTTTAAATCATGTTTAAGTGAGTCGGGAACATTTTCTGGAGGCTTAGCCTGGTATCGAATAAGTTTTGACATCACTTCATCTTTTTTGCGCGCATCTAAAAATTGATCCGGATCGTATTTATTTTTTTTAGCGCAACCGATGATAACAAAAAGCAAACTGATACAAAAAGCGACGTTTTTACTCATAACAACCATAAAACACAAAGAAGACTTGCCGAATTCCACGGCAAGCCTTCTTTACATGAAAAGTTTAAATATATTTCAATATGCCGAAGCAATCGGCCTAAATTCTCCCCATCCATCAGTCCAGTCGGTCGCACCGAAAGCGCCACGATATACAACATCTTTAGCAAAGAAGGTTGTCCTTGATGCCTCACTGAATTTTCCATCAGAAAAGAGCGCACCAGCCTGAATTGTTCCGCCTGCTACACTAAAATTCGGATTAGAAGGATAGGTGGTAATAGAGTACCGTGCAAAAAAATTATCAATATTTAATCCAAGTGCCGTATAAAAAGCAACTTCTTCTGCGGCGTTTGGAGGAATAGTCTGCGTAGTGTTGCCATTTGTTGTCCAATAAGTTTGAACATCAGTAGCGGTAAAGGCCACGCCACTACCAGCTGCATACGCTGATCCCCCTGCTGCAAGAATGTTATTTGACAGCTTTCCTGTGGTTGCATCATATTGTGCCTTTACTGAATTTTGGTTGAAGCGTAAACCGATTGGGAAACCAGTAATAACAGAATTAAAGATTGAGACAGCGGTTCTTCTCCTGAGATCCATAGCCTGACCGTAATTCAAGGAAGCGGCAGGGGTACGATCTGCACGATCTCTCTGGCCATATACGGTTATATTCGAAAATGTTCCTGTGGTATAATTCCCGGGCGTATCAGTGTCATTCGGGCCATTGTCACACTCAAAGGCGTTAGACTGTGATTGATCGGCATAGAATGGATTCCGCACTACTAGACCAAATTGAATATTTCCGCTCCAGCCGTAATCCATATCAAAGTCATCATCCCAGGTTGAAAGTGAAATCAAGTGCTTGGCATTAAGAGTCCCTCCAAAGAATTCAAAACCATCATCTCCTCCATAAGAAACCTGTACATAGTCCATCTCGGTCCCACTACCTACACCTCCCATGGTAAGACTATTCGTTTCGTTATTGGGTGTCAATTCAATTCCACCATATTCAATTCGAACATATTTTAGAACTCCGGAATTATCAGCATCATTTGCTCGATCAGCGGCGCCAAAATTTACCGCAGGCGATATGCCTTCAACAGCAGGATTAGCTTGATTTGTATAAGCCTTACCAAGTATAACAATTCCTCCCCAGTCGCCTTTATCGCGTTCATTCACACCTTGAGAAGAAGTAAATACCACGGGAGCTTCGGCTGTTCCATTGCATACCAGCTTTCCTCCCCGTTCAACAACCAACGTTGCTTTCGATGCTTTGTCACCCAAAATTACTGTGCCTGCAGGGATTGTCAGCGTCACACCATCCTTAATAAACACTTGGCCTTTTAAAATGTATCGGTTAGCTGCGACAAGGGTTTGTGTCGTGAGATTGCCTGTCAACGGTAAGACTGGATCATTTACCTGAACAGTAAGATTGGCTATTTCTGACGGGTAATTTTTTAGATCGACAGCCTGGAAAGTTACGACTATTGTTGAACCAATAACGGATTCCTCAGGAATCTGGAATTCAAATTCCTCTATGCCCGTAGTCCCGGAAAGAGAGATATCCGGATAAGTGCCACTTGTTGCTCCGTTAATATAGGTTCTAAGGGTTTGACCACCATTAGGAGCATTAATAGTAACCGTAGCAGTAACCGTTTGACCAGGAATATTGGCTACGGTTGAAGGATCTACTGAAATAGTTGGTGCGGGTTTAATGTCATTATTGTCGTCATCACAACTGGTCATATACCCCATAACTGAGAGTAATAGAGCAAGTGCTAATAATTTTTTCATTCGTAAATGTTTTAAGTATTAATTTTTTAAGATCCAGCGGCAAAGCTGGGTATCTAAGATGAATTGTTAGTTACTCCTGGTTTAACAAATCGTTATCCGATTAAATATCTATTTAGAGAACTTGTATCCTAAACTTAAGCTAAACTGTTGACCTCTTTTGTAGGAGAGAACAGCTAAGTCTGGACCATCGATTTCTATTTTGTCATCAGAATTAACATCTTGATAAAATCTGTATCGAGAATCTAAGAGATTTTGAACATTGAACTTCAATTCAAGTTTTTTGAAAGTCTTAGCGATCTGCAAATCCAACGCATGTCGTTCCAGTTCGTATAGCGAAGGGAAATTCACATCGCCCACTGAAAAAATTCTTGGCCCAACTATGTTATAGACTAGAGAAGCTGAAAAATTCTTTTCATCATCCTGGTAATATGCACCTGCATTTATGAGATAAGGGGATTGTCCTTGCAGCGGCCTCACCCGTTTTTGCGATGTTGCTGAGCTTCCTAAATCAACCTCAGAGAAAATATAAGAAGAATTAAGATTAACAGTGGTATTTCTAAGAAATCGTGATACCCCAAGACTTGCCAAAGACTTCCGTACTTCTATTTCGACGCCATAGTTTTCTGCTTTATCCGCATTCCCAAAAGTCGATTGTGGCGCTTCCGTAGTCAAAATTAAAATCGACTCAATAGGTTTATCAAATGATTTATAAAATGCCCCGATACTTATCAATTCTCCTGGATTAGGAAACAGTTCCCACCGCAAATCAACATTATCTATTGTTGCTGTCTCTAAATCCGGGTTGCCCTGAATACCCTGCTCCAACTCGAAATCATAGTATAAAAATGGGGCAAGTTCTCTAAACTCGGGGCGATTAACGGTACGGCTATATGCTAAGCGTAATAATGTTCTTTCAGACAAATTATAAGCTGTATTTAACGAAGGTAAGACCACAAAGACAGGGTTATCAATATTTACAGGACCCGCATTTGATATCGTTTCCATTTTTTGTGTGTTATCTTCAACCCTTACACCACCAGAAATATCAAATTTTCCAAGGGGAAGTGAGCCACTTATATAGCCCGCCATCAACAGATTCTCTCCAGTATAGCGATCGGAAGGGCGAGTCCCTTCCTCTACAACAAAGCCATTTTGTCTTTTAATATTTTGAGCGGAAAATATCTCTGAAAGCGGTAAACGAACTAAACGTTCGCCTTCAGTATCGTTATAAGGATATACATAGGAGACATAGCGGGCATTGAATTCGCGTTCTTTGAAATCATAATAAACGCCAGCTTTCAAGGACGGAATTCTTTTTTCATCAGGATTTCCGAATTTCTTTTCAACGTTTAGTCCTCCCACGTAACCATTATCTTTCAGATCGGAATAAAAACGACCGGTTTCAAAAAGATTTGCGCTAGGAGGTAATTGCATCTGATAATCTTCTTCACCATTGGAAAGAAGTCTGAAGGTCCTAAAACGTCTAAAATCTGGCTCATCGCGATTAACTTTATTCAAACCCCCAACCCAATCAACGGTTAAAGAGTTGTTCGCAAATTTATGTGTGCCTTGCAACTGACCGGAATAAATAAAACGGCTTACATAGTGATAAGAGTAATTTCGGAAAAGTCGGTCGCCACTCTGAAAATAATCAAACCCATCGCGAATAATGGTTTGATTTTCTCCCATGAGATTTGCTAAATTCTTAAATTCTATCTTACTGTTTCCTATTGAAACTAACCAATTTGATATTCCGCTGATCCGAACATCATTTTCATAATACTTATCAACGTACCCGAACCGTGGTGAAATATCTGTTGGGTTATTAGGGTCAAACAAAAAACGATCAAACTTTGCTTCTGAAAATTGATAACTGTTTGAGTAGGCCAAATTATTAAGTGTGCTAACCTTAACCTTTCTAATGTTAAAAGATTTGGCAAGTTCTAATCCAATACCAAAATCAACAGGCGCAGTTTTTGTAGAATTATCAAAGTTATTTTCCAACGATTTTCCTGCACTTTCTCTTAATGTAGAATTCCGGGCGGAATTTTGTAATGCTACGGTTTCAGGGAAGCCATCCGGAAGGGATCTGAACCCATCATCAAAACCAAATTTATCTGTATCACTTCCTTTACTTTGCTTGTAATCCTTAGACGTTGTCCCCAGTCTATACCCGATTCCCGTGTTTATCTTAAAATAAT
>CAZAHL010000023.1:0-40547 GCA_964484845.1 uncultured Chryseolinea sp.
ACGAAACCTTTTTGGTAGAAGAAAATTTTGATGCCGCTTTGAAGCAATGGATTGAGAAAAGATAACGAAGCATGTTTAACGACATAAGAGTCAGTTTTGCCTGGTAAGATCATCTCAACAGATACACCATTACTTGCCGCGATTTGTAAGGCTGTGATAATTTGGTCGGTAGGAATAAAGTAAGGTGTTACTATGCGGATTTTTATCCTGGCTTGATTGATCGCTGAAACAATAGCTTCCATACAGTGCGGTCTTAATGAGTCTGGGCCGCTGGCAACCAAGGTGCCTGTTGCCTTTCCGGGATTCATAAACTTATTTCCAAAGTAAGGCTGCTTAAATGGAAAGTTCTTCTTAGCTGTAAATTGCCAACTTAATAAAAATTGAAACTGTAAAAGGTTAACCAGAGGCCCTTCAATCCGAATGTGAGTATCACGCCAGTATAGTTTGTTCTTACCGTTATTCGCATAACGGTGATCTATATTAATCCCGCCTTCAAATCCAACTTTTCCATCAACCACAATAATTTTCCTATGATCTCTGTAATTTCCCTGGGCTAGAAGAACAAACCTTACCGGCATAAACCGGTGGATCTCAATCTTGGCTTTGCTGAGCTTCTTTACCATCCTTTTATTCCTCTTCGATCCAAAATCATCAATTATGATTCTGACTTCAACACCTTCTGCCGCCTTTCGCGTAAGGATGTTAATCAGTTTTTTTCCTACCTCATCATAAGAAAAAATATAATATTCGATATGAATGTGATGCGTTGCCGCTTCTAATGCCTTGAACACCTCTGGAAATTTTTCCTCTCCATTCACCAGCAGTTTGACTATATTATTTTCGGTCAGAACACCTTGGTGCTGATTGAATATTAAACGGGCAGGTGCAATTAAATCGCCAACTTGTTTTTCAACATGTTCGATGCGTTTATCAAACTCTGCATGGTTATCCCTCCAAAAATTCTCAATAACCGTACTATCCGCGGAGCCCTTCATGCTGAACAATCGTTGCTTACGATAGTCCCGCCCGAAAAAATAATAGACAGCAAGCCCCAGGATTGGCACAAGCGCGAGAAGCAAGATGTAAGCAATGGATTTCGCGGGGTTTTTATTATCAAGTAGGATGGTCAGTATCACGCCGAAATAAGCGAGGATGAATGGAGCTATCCAATACCACTGACTCGTAAAGTTTAAGGCAAGATCCCAGAGCGTCATGGTTAGTTAAGGTTCGAAGTATTAGGTTCGATGTTTGAGGTTCAATGTTCGAGGTTTATAGAGTCAAGGTTAAAAAATTAATAGTTAAACTTGAAGGTTAGTTTTTGCTGATAAGTTTACAGACTAACTACTAACCATTTTTGAACCTAATAGTTTCAGTTCACCTCCGTGCCTCGTATTTCGTCCCTCGTACTTTTGATTAGGTAAGCTTCGTTTTGAGATCTCAATTAAATACACTCACCCCAAGCGTAACGCCTGATTTGACAGTGAACTTCTTAAAAGCAGTATACTTACTACCCAAGGTTTGTTTTACACGGAAGACAATCTTGTACTGGCCAGGTAAAAGACTTAAGGTAAACTGATTTTTAAGTTCGTTCAGGTTGCAGACCCAGACTTGAGTATCGTCGGGTTTAATTTCATAAAGACTTCCGTACCCTGTTGAAATGGTGTTGAAATTTACAATACCAGGCGAAGGAAGGAGGATGCTTTCGGTTTGATTCGGTTGCAGATCAACTTGAAAAATGCGACGGGGGAGGGTAAGAGTCTCAACTTCATATTTGCCTGTGAGGTAACGCACAGTTTCATTACTCAACTGAGTATGAATAATCTCGGGTTTGCTTTGCTCGCGGATCAAGGCTTGAAGGTTATTATCCCTTCTTCCTTCCTGTTTGATAACCAGGTTTCCCTGAGGCGTTGGGATGGTTAACACGTTATGTTTACCAATGGTGATTGGAACGTTATTTTTTCTTACTGGAGGAATTGTATTGATGACAACATCATAGTCCATTACTGGATCGATCTGGACCGTATCCGGCTTTCCAAGCTTATTCCGATAGTGAACGAAGTCATACATCGGTATGCCGGTGATTGAGTTTAAAAAGCTTACGTTCACGTTGGTCTCGGTTGGCCGGTTGCTGGCATCCAATAATTCTACACTGACGGTGGTTTTTGCAAAACTTGTTTCTATCGCCTCGTTCAGAACATCATTAAATTTCCCTGGCGTATCCGCATCGATGTATCTACCAGCACATTCTAATGTTTGTTCGGCGCGCAATCCCAGGCCGATAATATAGGGACGAAGGAACACTCCTTTTTTTTGCAATGCGCGTGACATAGCGCAAAGATCACCACCACAGGATTCTATTCCATCGGTAATGAGAATAACAATGTTTCGATAGCCTGCGTTTGCTGGAAAATCATTTGCCGATTGCTCCAAAGAATAGGTGATCGGTGTAACACCTTTCGGTTTTATGTCCTTAAGTTTTTCAATGATTAACGTATGGTTTTTTGCTTTAAAGGGAACTTCAAGCCAGGTGTCTTTGCAGTTTTTTATTTCCTGAGGCGACCGGTGGCCATACACCCGAAGGGCTAATTCAAGTTTGCTGTTTCGACTTAGAGAATCAACAATTTTTGTTAGAATCGACTTGGCAACACTCCACCGTGTTTGGTTGGGCCTTTCCCATTGTTCCAACATGCTTCCGGAGGCATCGAGTAAAAATAGGATCCTTGTTTTCTCAGGAAGTTTTTGCTGAACTTTTGTTTGACTAAATGAGCATGTAACTGAAAACACAAAAAGGAGTAAGAAAAGGCCTTTGCGAAAGTGTGTCATCCATGAAACCATTCACCAAGTTAACGCTATAAACTGAAAAGGATTGCATTGGGCCTGAGATTGACTATGGCCCGGCTAAAACCTGTCGTAATTTTTTTGAGCAGGAATGGGAATAAGAGTTATTGGCAGATGATCATTTACACTAACCCGGCTAGGCCAGCCTTTCAATCTTTCAATCTTTCAATTTTGCAATCTTCCAATCTATCGCTCTTAGCTTTTCAAAATCTGGCTGGCATGGTTCTTCGTGTCTACTTTTTCGATTACATCTTCGATCACTCCTTTCTCATCAATAACAAACGTTACTCGGGAAGTTCCCATATACTTTCTGCCATACATCGATTTTTCAACCCATGTGCCATACGCTTCGTGAAGTTTACGGTCTGTATCTGCAAGCAAGTGAAAGGGGAGCTTCTCTTTTGCGATAAATTTGCGGTGAGATTCTTCTGAGTCCGTGCTTACCCCAAATACTTCATATCCCTGATTCAAAAGAGTTTTATAGTTATCGCGGAGGTTGCAGGATTCTGTGGTACAACCCGGTGTCATATCTTTTGGATAAAAATAAAGAACTACTTTTTTTCCTTTCAGATCTTTTAATCGTACACGATTTCCATTCTCATCATTTACTGCAAAATCAGGTGCTTTGTGACCAGCATGTAATAGCATAGCTAAAATATTTTTTGTTTGAAGATAGCCTTATTTCCCGCATTGTCGGTGACTGTCAATTCAAATAAGCCGTTCATGGGAATTTTCTTGTTCAAGTTCTCTGACCAGATAATACCATTCTTATTGTCATAATGCATTAACACCCACTTGCCGTTCACCATTCCTTCGTAATACGCGATGCCGGAAAGATTATCTTTGATCTTAAAACGGGCCGTTGATCCGTTGACAAATACTTGCTTAATAGTGGGAGGGACTGTATCCTGAAGGATTGTGAAGTCGCCAAATTCGCGGGTATTAAAATTCACTCTATCATTGATCCACTCCCCCCCGATATAAGTGTATCCTTTTCCCGCCAATCTGTAAACAGCAACACTAGGCCCTTGAGCATATTTTTTTTGGGTCTTTAACGAAACCAAAATCGTTTTATTTAAAGGAACGTTACGTGAGCCGATGGAGTAAACTTCTTTACCTGTCGCAGTCGTTGCATAGTTTGTATTAAGGTAAACGGTATCGTAGATGGCCCCTTCCGGAAAGGTAATATCCATCATGTCACTATAAAATTTATATTCTGAACGCGATGGAATCGTTGCGTTTATCGACGGAACGAACCATTTATCGCATATCATGATGGAGTCAGGAATTGTTTTCCGTAGATCAAGCAGGTAGACCGCTTGGTTTATATTGTAATAATTAGGTTCAACTTCAGTAGAAATTCCATTTAGATAAATTCTGGCTTTGTTGCCAGCGGCAATACACGGCTTAGCAGACACTACCAAAATGTTTTCGGCGATATCGGTGGCAATATCAGGAGTAAAAACTTCCAGTGAGGTTACTTCTTTTAGGGGTTTATTTGGTTTAAGGCTAAAGGAAAGATAGCTGGCATTTCCATCACTATCCTGCAATTTTATCTTGACATAAGATTCCTTTAACGGGTTAACTTTGATTTTCCCTGCCCCGGGAGATTCATCATAAAATTTCAATTTGTTACCATCGTCGATGTAGAGCTTATAAAACCGCGTACCTTTGGTTCGCATGGTCTTATAATCCATGAGCGTATAGATCGAGCGTGTTTCCGCGATGTTTACTTTATCAATTGATTGTTTGAAGATCAGTTGACTGTCCACCAATAATTCGATGTGATTGACACCGCCGTAGAATTGACTTTTATACGCGAGTTTGTCTTTTGCTATAATCTCAACGCCAATATTTCCGCTCGCCAGGATGGGATTTGCAATGATAAAATTATCACCCACTCGCTGGGCGTAAAATTCAAATCTTCCAAACCGGTCGTTGATCCGGGAATTGATATCCAATGTACGCAACGCAATTTTTTCAGCCGCAGGTGGGAATTTATCCGCTAACTCAGAAAAGCCTGCAACTTTGAGCGGGTCGAGCGCAAAATTCCGGGAGTCACGTATATCAAAATGTAAATGAGGACCGCCGGATGACCCTGTATTTCCGGATAGGCCGATCGTATCGCCACGGGTTACAGTAAATTGAGACGGCTGAAAATAGACATCGATCTCTCCGGATTTTTTTCGGTACTGCTCCTCTAGAATAAATTGAGCAATTTCTCCTTTGAATTTATCAAGATGAGCATACAAGGTTGTATTCCCATCCGGATGCTTAATGTAAATTACATTTCCATATCCAACGCCGCTGGTGGTAATGCGTGAAATGTAGCCGCTCTTGGATGCGCGTACTGGCAAACCAATCATGTTGTTTGTTCGAATATCTATTCCAGAATGAAAATGCGTTGTACGCAATTCACCCATCGTGCCTGCAAGCGAACCTGGCTGGCCCGGGTAAACGGGATACAGATACGTTTCTTCCGCTGGAAATTTCTCTTCCGGTTTACTGAACTGCGCTTGCGCGAAGGATGGAGTGATCGCAAAAAATATTAATACGAACTCACTTAACTTCAAATTCCAATAGTTTTTCATTCTCAATACTTGCTGATAACACATCGCCAACCTTCACTGGGCCAACACCTTTTGGCGTTCCCGTAAAAATAAAATCACCGGTGCGCAGCGTAAAAAATTTAGATAGATACGAAATTATATAATCAAAATTAAAAAGCATAAAACTTGTATTACCTTCTTGCGTTAATTTTCCGTTAACCATGAGGCTGAAGGTAATATTCTTTAAATCTTTAAAGTCACTGACCGGGATGAACTTATCGGAGACAGGAGCAGAGCCATTAAATCCTTTTGCTATGTCCCAGGGCAACCCTTTTTCTTTTGCTTTCTGTTGTAAGTCGCGCGCTGTAAAGTCGACCCCGACCGCAATTGCATCAAAATATTTCGACGCGAATTTTTCTTCGATGTTTTTCCCTTCTTTACAGATTCGAAGTACAAGTTCCACTTCGTAATGCACATCGTTGGAAAAAGAGGGAAAATAGAACGGAGCGTTGTTACGAAGAACGGCAGTATCCGGCTTGGTAAAGATCACCGGTTCATCGGGCCGTTCATTGCTAAGTTCTTTGATGTGCTCCGCATAATTCCGGCCGACGGCAAATATCCTCATAGTTTAATCGAAATGTTTTTAAAAATCTATTCAATTGAAAACCGCAAAAGTAATCCAGCGCTTTACATCTTCAATTTTTTTTCGCCGGGTTTTCCCTGTTAACCAATTCCTCCTGGCTTGCTTCTTTTGGCAAGAAAGGCCTTGTAAAGGTAGGGCATTTTATGGTGACGGCATGCATGATTTTATCATCCGTCAGATTAATGATTCCATTTGGTTGCTCAACGCCATCTACTATCGTTATTTTATCTTTGTCGGATGTTAATATTACCTCGATCTGGTAAAAAGTCTCATGGAATCGATACTGCATTTTAAAGGATGGCCATTCGCTAGGCACACAAGGCTCAAACCACAATTGATTCCCTTTCCGGTTCAACCCCAGGAATGACTCTAGAATGAGTTGATACATCCAGCCTGCGGAGCCGGTGTACCAGGTCCATCCGCCTCGCCCGGTGTGTGGATGCACACCGTATACATCGGCTGCCATCACGTAAGGTTCCACTTTATAAACGGCAACGTCTTCTTCCGATTTTCCATGGTTGATCGGATTGATCATGTTTAGCAATTCCCACGTATGCTGCTGATCACCCATTTTCGCGAAAGCCATTACCATCCAAATTGCAGCATGCGTGTACTGGCCTCCATTTTCGCGAACACCAGGTACATAGCCTTTGATATATCCAGGATCAACGTCTGCCTTATCGAAGGGTGGTTCTAAAAGCTGAATCAAGCCTTTGTCCCGGTTGATTAAATATTGATCCACCGATTTCATGGCGATTTGTATTCGGTCAGGTTGCCCTGCGCCTGATAAAATAGACCAGCTTTGAGCGATAGAATCGATTTTGCAGTCTTCATTTGAGGAAGAGCCAAGCGGAGTTCCATCATCAAAATAAGCTCTTCGATACCATTCCCCGTCCCAGGCATTTAGATTTATGTTCTTCTTCAATAAAGCTGCGTTGTCCTTACAGGTTTTAACAAATTCCATATCGTTGCAAAGGGTTGCAACCGGAATGAAACGTTGCAGCACGTCGTACAGAAAAAATCCAAGCCATACGCTTTCGCCTTCGCCATGAATTCCAACCATGTTCATTCCATCATTCCAGTCGCCAGATCCAATGAACGGAAGACCGTTCTTACCAAAACGCAGCGCGTGCTGGAGCGATCGTTTACAGTGGTCGTACAGCGTTGAACGCATTTCGGAAATTAACGGAAGATCATAATATGACTCTTCATGCGCATTTAACTGTCTACCTTCCAGAAACGGAACAACTTCATGTAAAATATCGGTATCTCCGGTACACGTCACATATTTGGTCGTTACATAAGGGAGCCACACAAAATCGTCCGAGCATAATGTACGAACGCCTCTGCCGGCAGGAGGATGCCACCAATGTTGTACGTCACCTTCTCTGAACTGACGCGACGCGGCCAACAGAATTTGCTCACGTGTTATTTGAGGGTCAGCATGTACGAGTGCAAGCACATCCTGAAGCTGATCCCTAAATCCGAAGGCACCACCCGATTGATAAAATCCGCTTCTTCCCCAAAGACGGCAAGCCATTACCTGATACACGAGCCACCCATTGGATAAAATATTCAATGAAGCGTCGGGTGTCTCAATTTGAATAGAGCTGAGTGTGTGATTCCAGAAGTTATGAACTCTATCGAGAGTTTGCGAGGCTGTTTTGCCACCGCGGAATTGCTTTATAATTCTTTCCGCTTCTGACTTATCATGTCCGGCTCCCATTCTAAAAATTACTTCCCGCGACGATCCATGCTGCAAGTCAAATGGAACCTGAAAAACAGCACAGGGATCCAGTCCGGCTCCCGATTTTCCGGAGAGCTTCATGCGTTTCATGGCATCCGGATTATTCAATGTTCCGTTTCGGCCGATAAATTCAGCACGATCTGCGGTGAAGCTATATAAAGGTTCATCGACATCGAAAAATGCGACACGATTGGGAAACTCAGTATTGTATGCATTTCTGGCAATCAGGGCACCCGTTATGGTATCCAGCTCAGTAACAATGTGCATTGCCGACTTGGAGCGCAGCATACCCAGTACCCATTCGCAATATCCGGTCGCGGAAAGTTTTCTGGCCCGTCCCGAGATGTTCTTGACTTTTAAAACAACAAACTTAATAGCAGCATCTAAGTCAACATAGATCAGGGCTTCGGATGAGATACCATCGTAAGTATGTTCAAACGCTGTGTAGCCAAATCCATGTCGAGTCCGATACGTAGATTTTCCCCGGCGCGGATAGGGCATGGGCGACCAAAACGAGCCGTTTTCCTCATCGCGCAGGTAGTAAGCTTCTCCGCTGCCATCGGTAACGGGATCATTGTTCCACGGTGTGAGTCTAAAACCATGGGCATTTTCTGACCAAGTATACGAGGCACCACTTTCGCTTACTATTGTCCCAAAGTTACGGTTGGCTATTACGTTGATCCAGGGCAGGGGTGTTGTAAGCTCCTTCTTAGTGGTAATGATGTATTCTTTTCCATCCTGAGAAAATCCACCCAGTCCGTTGTGAAACGTCAGGTCTTCAGTTGCGATAGGTTTGCTGGTAATTGGAGCATATACCTGCACCGAAGTTAAATAAGGTATGATGGCTTTTGTTGCCGTGCGTCTGTTTACCTGATCGGTAAGAGTTCCGCGATTGTCAGAAATAATAACCCGCGCAACTGCCTGTAGTAAAATCCGGTCCTCTGCTGTAATTTGATCTGCCGGCCTGACAAATATCCTTCCTTGCTTGTCGGTAGTATTAATACCAATGCCCGCTGCAATCAGACCTTGAATTTGATCCTGTAATATCTGGCGGTAGCCGCTCGGATCTTCATTTAGTATTACAAGGTCGACCGCAAGGCCTTTCAAGTGCCAATATGCCTGGGCTTGAATCAACTGCCTCACCAGTGTGATGTTGGTACTGTCGGACACTTGCAAAAGCACAATCGGGAGATCTCCTGAAATGGAGTAGCTCCACAATGCCGATTGGCCGCGTTGATTCTTTACCAATATATTTGAATTGGCGCGCAACGCTGAGTTCATATAAATAACGGAGCTGGCGAGCCGTGCATAGAGTTCTGCATCCTCTTCGGTAGCATTGATCTGGCGAAGCACCACCTGGCTATGGGTCCAGGATAGTTCAAAGGCTCGGTCGCGCATATTCCGGTCCTGATACTTGTCGATCAGATACTTGCTGGTTTCCCTGTTTTCTGAAATCCCGGTAATCATATCGACAACCACCGTTTCATTTGTATCCAATGCAACCCTGTATTGGATTGAAACAATCGGATCCAGCACCGACCCCTGTGACCCCGAAAGCGTATTCTTCCCGGTGAGTACTTTTGGGTTTACCACGCTGTGACCTCTGCCTATAAACTTATGTCGATCCGTTTCATAAGATGTCGTCAACGCTTGTGCGTGGTTCAATTTCATCAAGTGAAACATGTAAGGCGGCTGCTCGTCTTTGGACCTGGCTCTCCGTGTGCAAAGAATGGCATGCTGTTGCTGAATGATTTCTGTTTGGACAAACAGGTTGCTGAAAGCGGGATGTGAAGAGTCCACGATTGGTACGGCCATGACAGCCTCCGCATAACTTGTCAATTCAATATTCTGCTTTGCTTTCGAGCGGTTGGTTAAATGAATTCGCCTGATTTCAATATCATCTTCCGGCGAAACAATAATTTCAGTATAGGTTTCAATATCTTCATCACGTCTCCGGAATTCAACCCGTCCCTGCGAAAAGACAGTGGTATATATGTCGGCCTCCTTCAACGTGGGTTGGTGCGTATTGGACCATAACTTGTTGGTATCGAGGTTTCGTATATAACAGAAAGAGCCCCAATTATCGCACGTGCTATCTTCGCGCCAGCGTGTAACCGCCATTTCTCTCCAGCGGCTATATCCTCCGCCGGCATTTGTCATCATGACATGATATTTTCCATTCGATAGAAACTGTACCTCAGGGGTTGGGGTATTTGGAGTATTGATAACGCGGATCTGAGCGTGGGACGAAATGGGAGTAATGTCTTCCATGTCGGTAGAGGCGGTGTAAAATCCCGTTGTTTTCGGAACTTGTTCCTGCAACAACAGCAATGCGGTTTGAAATTGAGGATCTGATTCAAACCTTTTTTGCATCGGCTTGTCAAGCAGTAGATAAGCCAGAGAAAGTAAACTCATGCCTTGATGGTGAGCCATAAAAGCCTGAATGACAACGTGTGATTGTCCGCGTGGTAAGCGTGAAGGCGTATAGTCAATTGCTTCGTAAAATCCATATTTACCCTCAAAACCCTGACCGCGCATAGCCTCCAGGTTGGAAACAGCGGCTTCTGGGTCAATCATAAGGGCAAGTACGGTCGCGTAGGGAGCTATCACCAGGTCGAGCCCCAGTCCTCTTTTAAAGCCAAGCCCAGGAACCCCAAACGCCCGGTACTGATACGTAAGGCTTGCGTCGACAATGTTGTAGCACGATTCTGAAATTCCCCAGGGCACGTCCTGCTGTTTCCCATATTCAATTTGTCTCTTAACGGTTCCTTTACACGTTTCATCCAGCAATGTATTTTCATAGGAAGGCATCACCAATGCAGGCATCAGGTATTCAAACATGGAAGCACTCCATGAAAGTAGTACTGGAATATTTTCTGTTGTGGTTAGGCGCCGGCCCAGCGCAAACCAATTTTCCTGTGAAAGTTTACCTTGAGCGATAGCGACGAATGAACTCAGCCTCGCTTCAGAAGCGAGCAGGTCGTAAAAACTTGCATCGCGATGGTGATCGTCAACGTTGTATCCGATAGCCAGAAGGTGCTGGGCAGGATCATACAGAAAGTTATATTCCATATCGGCAAATTCGGAGCACTGCACGGCCAGCGACTGAATGGCAGCTATCCGTTCACGAGCTCTTTTACTGGCGAGTTCCAAAGCAGATTCAAACTCCACTAACCAGGTTATCTCCTCACCCGAGGCAAGTATTCGAAACTCGTCCAGCTGCAGGGTTATATCTTTGTCGGCGCTCGCCAGTTGTTCCAACGAGCGAACGTCGTTTACAATGGGCAGTTCCTTCAATTTCTGAGGAATGGAAGTTTTGAGCCACGGCGCAAAAAAATGAAGTTCCTCCAATATTTTTTTTATTTGTTCAGATAATGTAAAAACCCACCGGTCGGAATCTGTTTTTGAATTCAGGGGGAGCGTTTCAATGAGGGCAGTATTTTTACTCAGTAATTTTTCCAGAAGCCCTTTTACAACCCCTAATTTATCCAGGGGAGTATCTCTGTTTTCCTCGAATTCGTTTTTGAATTGGTGAAGTAGAGACTCCTTATCTTTTCGCAAGGAAACGGCAACACGAATCGTATCATACAAGCCGTCCAGCACTTTTGGATGTACAATTTTTTCATTTGTCAGAGCGAGTAGTCCCTGCCGTAACGTGAGTAGATGTCCGGCGAAGTTACCGCTGTCTACCGTAGAGATGTATCGGGGGTTCAGCGTTCGAAGAGTTTGTGTATCGTACCAGTTGTAAAAATGGCCCGAATAACGATCCAATTTTTCCAATGTTGAAAATGTAAGTCCGGTACGCTCCAGCAGGGATGCTGCAGTTGCATACCCAAAATCATAGGCAGCCAGGTTAGACAAAAGGGACAGTCCGATGTTTGTCGGTGACGTGCGGTGAGCTATTACCGGAATTGGGTATTCCTGCAGGTTGTCGGGGGGGAGCCAGTTATCACCAGGCCCCACAAGAGCTTCGAAAAAAGCCCAGGTTTTCCTGGCCAGTTCTGCCAAGTAATATTCCTGAGCCGTATTAATCTTTGTTTTCCTAGAGGGAACGGGAAGGCTTAACCACCATTCAACAGCGGGAGACAGGGACCAAACGATCAGTACAGGGACCGCAATCAGTAATGCCTCGACGCGGAAGTTGACGAGATATAAAATAATGAGTAGTGAAATTGCCGGTGCAAAGGCCATGGTGAGGTAGGTACCTACCAGACTTCTGTCGCGGTTTTGTATGAGGCCGGAGGGATTCCACTGCAATAACTTTTTTCGGGATATCCAGATGCGCCACAACGTGCGACCGATGGCATCCATGCTGATGTATGCTTCATAAGGAAGACAAACCAGTGTAAACAACGCCTGGATTAAGTTTCGATACGTGGCCCGGATAGTGTTTGTTAGATGCTGCGTCTGTTCTACTTCTGGTGGTTTACGGAGAATATTCCATATGGATATAACCAAAGGCGGAACCACGACAATGGCAGTTAAACACAAGGTCCAAAACCATGGATTTGGAAGGAGTATCCACGATAGAATGACCAGCGCGAAAAGTGCCAAAGGCATCAAGCTTCTCCGGAGATTGTCAGCAATTTTCCAGCGGGATAATGCATTGATCGGATTTTTCTGAAAACGCTTCCCCAGCCCTGGAACAAACGGAAGAAACCAATTACCGATCTGCCAGTCCCCTCTTATCCAACGATGTCGTCTTGCCATATCGGTAAGATATTTCGATGGGTACTCTTCAAAGAGTTGCACATCACTTGCAAAACCGCAACGAGTATACGAGCCTTCTAATAGATCATGACTGAGTATCCGATTCTCAGGAAATCGGTCGCGCAACGCTTTTTCAAAAGTATCGACTTCATATATTCCCTTTCCAATAAACGATCCTTCTCCAAAAACATCCTGGTAGACATCTGATACCACGCGTGTATAAGGGTCAATACCCGAATCACTTTCATTCAGGCGACTGAAACGCGAACGTGTAGCGCCGTGCAAACTGATAGCTAAACGTGGCTGAATGATGCCGTACCCTTCAATTACTCTTTTCTTTTTCTCATGGTACAACGGCTGATTCAGCGGATGGGCCATCAAACCAACTAACAGGCTGGCTGACTCCCGCGGCAATTGTGTATCACTGTCCAGCGTGATTACATATTTGACCCCGGTATAAATCGCAGGATCTCCCAGAATAAGCTCAAACCTGTCTTCTCCTTCACCTCGAAGGACTCTATTTAATTCCGAAAGTTTTCCGCGTTTACGTTCATATCCCATCCATCGTTTTTCTGAAGGATTCCATCTCCGAGGACGGTGAAAGAGAAAAAATGTATCGTTGCTTAACCTCCCATATTTAGTGTTGAGGTCTTCGACCCCTTTTTGCACAACGTCGAGCAAAGCTTCGTCTTCTAATAAAGACTCCTCCAGACTGTCGCGATAGTCGGTCAGCAAGGCGAAGAGAAGATTAGGATCTCGATTGGCCAGGAAGCGGACTTCAAGATCTTCAACTAATTTTTCAGCTTGTTTATGATCGGCAATAATGGAAGGTACGGCCACCAGGGTACGGCATTGCAATGGAATTCCTTTTGATAAATTCATCTTGGGAAGTAGCTTCGGACTTATCCAAAGTGTAGCCCACCAGTTCACTAGCGCCAAGGCAAAATGAGTGGCCACTAAAACCGATAGAACAGAAACTGCAATTAGTAAATTACCTTTGACTCCGTCATCGTACGCTTTGAAAATCATCGGGACGCTCACAGCGAGCGTCAGGAGAATGGCCAACACGAAATAGAGAGTCGGAGTTGATTTGATCAGCGTTTTATGGAGAGTTTGCCACGTTGTCGATGTAATGTGTGCTACTTTTTCCGTAAGAGGGGTCCCTTTATCGACAAGATAATACCCCACGTGAGCCTTCCGTTTATTATCGGGTTCGCGTGCGGCACTTTTTTTAGCTAGATTAATGGCAGCACGGGCCACCTCATATTCGGAGAGCCGGCTGTTTTTTGCAATTTTCTCAACGGCATGGCGGTAATGGTCTCGGGTGTAAAAATCCATCATCGCATACATCCCGTTTATATCTTCCCGCAAGGTCTGTTCCACTATACTCATGGATTCCACAAATTCGCGCCAATCCATTTTAGCCAGGAACCTGAGGCTGTTTATGCTGTTGCTCATGGAGAGTTGATCCGCAGCCTGTTTTTGGTTCTCCGCCAGTACCATGAGATTGATATTGCTGCCGGTTTCGGACAAATGTTGCTCGATCCATGTTAGGGGTAACGTTAGATCAAGCCCTTTCCATTGAAGTTTTCGTGTCAACTCAGCCACAAAAGCGCTTACCATAGGGGGTTTGGAGCGCGCCATATCGGCCGTAATCAAGATCAGCTCTCTAGGCTTTTCCTCGGCGATTTCAATGATGTAATTACCCCACTCGTTTGCCAGGGAAGTATCGTTCCGGTCTACCGCGATGCGTGCAGCGACCCGGCTAAGGTTCTCTAATAAAGCTAACCGAAGCATAATGGGAATCGCCCATAATTCACCCAGCGTGAGATAATTTGTTTTTTGATAGGCTCCTATGAAGTTGCTCAAGCTCTGGATATCGACCCGGCCATCACTATGGGAAATTATCTGGATGGCGATATCATACACACGAGGAAAACCCTCGGCTTCGCTTTTGGTTAACCGTGGCAAACCCTTACTATAACCTTTTGGCAAATACCGCTTAGCTATCCGTATTTGCTCTTCAATAAGATAAAAATTATCAAGCAGCCATTCACCTGCGGGTGTAATGGACTTTTTGTCGCGGACGTCGTCGTGCAGAAGGTTCGTAACCTCAAACAATATATCTTCATTTTCCGCAAGCCGCTTCAACAGTAATTCAGGACCGGGCTCTTTGCTTACCTCATGGGTTGTAGCGAGATGTTGTGCGTGTTGTCCCATCTGTTCAGCGCTAAAAAGCTCTGAACGAAGCGGAGGCTTTTCATTGACATCCTTCCGCGCAAAATTATCTTTTTGAAAGCGTTGAAGCAGCGGAGTTAATATTTCGTCAATGGTATTTGCTTTACCTTTCATCGTAATTTTTATAGGTTAGTTCAGGCATTTCAGGCTATGCCTTTTCTGATTGATAATGGTGCAACAGTAAAATAATTTGGTATTTGTCAAGCGTTCCTGAATACCGAAGGATTATGTAAACATTTTTGGAAGTTCTTTTAAAAGCATTTGCTTTTCTAAAATTCTAAATGAAGATGCAGAGGTTTTTGGGACGTTGAGCGCACTGATAAGATTCAATTGTGTTTGAGGAAAAGTGCTCAGGATATATTCGGTCTTATCCCAACCATAACCATCCGGAAGGTTATTGTCCAAAAAAACAATATCGGGATTTTGCTCTTCCAAAATTTTCATACCGTCTGCAATGGTGTACGCGACGAAGACTTCAAAATTCTTTTGAGAAAAAAAACGCCTCATTAAGAAACCGAAATCTTCTTCATCGTCGATGATCAGAACTTTTTTTAAATTCATAGTTTTTAATATAACCCTTTAGCGCTAGTTACAATTGTCCCTAGCTAATATAATTTAAATTTTTAGCCACGAACGTTATTTCAATACGTTACGGGACGTTCTGACAAACTTCTTATCAATGTGTTTAACAATATTCCAGAGGATTTGTATTATTGCATGAAAAATAAATTTATGAGGAACAGATTTTTCCTTTTTTCTATCCTTGCTGCAGCGATCTATGCGTGTACCTCAGTAGCTGTTACAGGTAGAAAACAATTAAACTTGGTATCGAATTCGGAAATTCTTCCAATCGTAAATCAGCAGTACGACTCTGTGATCCGAAAAGGTCCTCTTTCATCGAATAAGGAACAAGCTGATATGGTGAAACGCTCGGGTTTAAAAATCCAGAAAGCAGTGGAAGAGTATATGGCGGCTAAAGGACTGAGCTCTGAATTAAAGGACTTTGACTGGGAATTTAATTTAATCGAAGACCCTAAAACCGTTAACGCCTGGTGTATGCCGGGTGGTAAGGTTGCTTTTTACACGGGGATCATGCCGATATGTAAGGATGAAACCGGAGTTGCTGTCGTTATGGGGCATGAAGTAGCACATGCTATTGCCAATCACGGCCGGGAACGGATGAGCACTCAAATGTTAGCTCAGTATGGATTAGGGACTTTAAGCGCCGTCATGGGTCAAAGCCCTGGGGCAGGTAAAGAGCTATTGATGCAAGCGGTTGGTGCAGGGACGAATATTGGTTTGTTAAAATTCAGCCGGGAACACGAATCTGAAGCAGATCATATCGGGTTGATTTTTATGACGATGGCCGGTTATGATCCGAATGAAGCTCCAAAATTCTGGGAACGCATGACAGAGGGCTCCGGAGGACAAGCGCCGCCCGAGTTTTTGTCAACTCACCCGTCGCATACCACGCGCATAAAGGACTTGCAGGGATGGATCCCGGAAGCATTGACATATAAAAAGTAGGTGGTATTTTCGTACCTCGACAACTGAACCGCTTCTACTGCGGCAACGAATGTGAAAAACCTGTTCATAATTTTGCTGACAATAGTCACTTTTCCGCTTTTCGGACAGTTGGATTCGGCGTTACTTGAAATCCAGAACCATCGGAAAAAACAAGAGGAAGCTTTCAGAGACCCAGAAGAGTCTCCGCTTGATAAAAAGTTAAGACGGAAGTTTAAGGGATTGTTCTACTATCCCATTAACCTGGACTACAGGGTCAAAGCAACGTTCATAAAAACTGCAGATCCTGTACTTTTTAAAATGAAAACCACCACTGACAGGCTTCCTGAATACAGGAAGTATGGGGAAGTTCATTTCAAACTGGATGGGGAGGAACGCATCCTGGAAGTGTATCAAAGTCTTGACGTGGCCAAGAAACCAGGGTATGAAAATCATGTATTCATTCCATTTACCGATGAGACGAATGGCATTGATACGTATGAGGTTGGCCGTTATCTGGACCTAACGATTCCATTGGCAGAGGAGATCGTTCTTGATTTTAATAAATGTTATAATCCATACTGTAGTTACGGCTCGGGTTATTCTTGCCCGATACCACCCCCGGTAAATCAATTACCTATAAAAATAGAAGCAGGGGAGATGAAGTATCGCGTTGTTGTCGCACATTAGGGATCAGTAATCAGTAATCAGTAATTAGTAATCGGTAGGGCAATGCCGGTAGGATAGTTGACAACCGATTAATTACTGACTACTTCATTTGTTGGTCTTTAAAATTGAACTTCGAGCCGTTCTTAACAATCCCCGTAGTGCTCATGGCTGATTCAGGTAAGCCGTATAAGGTAAAAAAACACTCACTGTAACATTAGTTCTTCGCTTATCTTTGCATTTTTTCGGCTAGGCAAAGCCTATTGTTCCGGAAATGTGTTATTGATAAATGATTTAAGGTATATGAGACTGGTTTTTATATTTTTAGTACTGACTGCATGTTACCCGGTATGGGGGCAAGGGAGGGGCGTTCTGTCGGGGACCATAAGCGACACAAATGTGCAGCCCATCCCGGGAGCAACTGTTCGTTTATTAAACACGAATCTGGGTGCCGCGACAAACGAAGTGGGAGAGTTCGTTATTCCTGAACTCATCAAGGCAAAGTATACCGTTGAAATATCCGCCGTTGGATATGCAAGCATAAAAAGGGAAATAGACTTACTGAAAAATACCGAGCCTTTAAAAATCCAGCTTGTTGAGTCCGTGCATCAGTTAGATGATGTTATTGTCACCGCAGAAAAAATAGAAGACGATATTCAAAAAATACCTTCCAGTATCAGCAACATTTCATCTCGTCAGGTTGCCCAATATCGGATGTGGAATTCAAAAGATGTAACCGCCATCGCCCCCAATGTATATTCTGCCAACCCAGGGGATAACCGCAATGTTACATCGATTCGGGGAATTACTACAACGTCCTATGATCCAGCCGTAGCTACTTATATTGATGGTGTTAATCAATTTGGTTTAGATACTTATATCGCGCAACTCTTCGATGTTGAACGTATTGAAGTGCTTCGAGGCCCACAGGGTACTTTGTATGGTAGAAATGCGATGGGGGGAGTTATTAATATCATTACAAAAGAGCCAACTAACACAACGCATGGTTTTGGTGAAATTAGTGTTGGCGACTACGGACAGCAACGATATAGCGCGGGAATTCGCTCACCTCTTGTAAAAGATAAGTTGTTCTTTGGCATAGCCGGCATGTACGATGCGAATCGCGGGTTTTATAAAAATGATTATAATAACGCTCGCTTTGATAAGAAGCATAGCATTATCGGAAATTATTATTTAAAGTATCTGGCTACTTCCAACCTTTCAGTTACGCTGAATGTGAAGCATGCCATAAATCGAAACGACGGTGCTTTCCCGTTGATGACACCTCCTGACGCTGCATTTGATCATCCGCACCGCGTAAATCAGAATGCCATTACCAGGCTGGTTGATAATGTATTTAATAGTTCATTGAATCTAACTTATTCAGGTACTAGTGTAAATTTCAATTCATTGACAACCTATCAATCTAACTATCGCAATTATAAAAAGCCTATCGATGGAGACTTTTCACCTATCGATGGCATTACGATCATCAATAATTATGGTAAGGAATGGAACAACGTAAAGGTCTTTACTCAGGAATTTAAAGCTTCTTCTCCTGCCTCAAGTTCCTCCTTTGTTAAATGGACTGCAGGAGCTTATTTATTCCATCAGGACAATCCTGTAAAGCAAGCAACACATTTTGGAGCAGACGCTGCTTTTGTTGATGAAAATGCGATTCCTTTTTCCGCTGTGTTAAACACTTCGGATGGTAGCAGCACAGGTATCGCATTTTATGGGCAAGCTATGTTTACTGTATTAGAAAATCTGACCATTACCGCTGGCCTTCGATACGACTATGAAAAAAAGAAACAACAGGTACTCGGGGAATACCTTATCGACGGTGTAGACGAACCTGTATTTGAAACCCGTCCCGATACTTCAGCTACAGCATCGTTTAATGCCTTTTCTCCTAAACTAAGCGTAGCACATCAGATTTCTGAAAACCATACATTTTATATTACTGGAAGCCGGGGATTCCGCGCTGGAGGGTTAACACCATTAGCCCCTGATCCTTCACAGGCACCATTATACGTATACAAACCTGAGTACAGCAATAACCTGGAAGTTGGAATCAAAAATAACTTTTTCCATAATCGCATGCGGTTGAATGTTGCAGCTTTCTACGTTAAGGTTACCGATGCCCAGGTACCTACACTAGTATTACCACAAGGCACAACGGTTACAAAAAATGCCGGCGAGCTTACTAGCAAGGGACTGGAATTGGAGGTATCGGCTACACCTTCCAAGGGGTTTCAGGTAGATTACAATTTTGGATACACACGTGCGACCTATAATAAATTGACAATACCGGATGGGCAAACAGAAATAAATCTCGAAGGCAACCGCCAGCTATTTACACCCAAGTTCACTTCTATGCTCGCAGCACAATACAGCGTAAAAATTACTGAGTGGCAAGCACTAAACTTAGTATTGCGCGGTGAATGGATGAGTATCGGGAAACAATATTTTGACTTGAAAAACGAAATCCATCAAATACCTTATAACCTCTTTAACGCCAGGGCTGGAGTAGCAGGAAATAATTTCGAAGTCTTCATGTGGATGCGAAATGTGGGGGATAAAAAATACATCGGCTATGCTTATGATTTTGGAGCAACACACCTTGGAGATCCCAGGAATTTTGGGATGACGTTAAGAATGATGTTTTAATTTTTTACTCAGCTAAAGCATCATTCGAGAACCTACTTTGCCTTCTGAAAAACATCTTCCCACGTTAATTTCTTTCCGTCAGGATAGACGCTAATGCCGCTGACGTGGAGTTTGTCCCCTTCTATTTTTTCCGTTAATTCCAACTTGCCCAATAAATTTTTAGGAAATGATGTGTAATCTAAGGTGGGATAATATTTATTTCCTTTCATGGTGTAAGTTCCTCCCATGGCGGATTCAAACTTCTTGTCACGGCAACTTATGTACATCCAATGTGTGTGGGTAATCACATTTAGGCATTCGGTTGTCTCACTTGTGTAAGACCCCTTAGAACCATCAACGTTTGTATAGGAAGCGGTTAATAACTTCCAGGCGCCGTTCGTTGGATTATTATCATACGAATGTTGTGTTTTTACTTTTCTAAACACCATTTCATCCAAGGTCACTTTTTTTCCATCCGGTCTGGTAAAGGTGCCCGACTGAATGAATTTATCGCCTTGAACTTTCCACGTATAATCTGTTTTTACATTATCGAAAAGTGCAGCGGAGGAAAGCGTAGGCTCTTCGATATATTTATCTCCGTCCAGACGAATAGTTCCTGCGTAACATCGATTAAAAATAAGGGAATCATTTTCCACATCTTGTGCGATGAGAATATAATGTGTTGGGGTGATGATCTTTATTTCTCTGACGGTCGCCGTATCATTGAAAAATTTTTCTCCCGCAGCATTTACACCTTTTATCGAAACCATTTCCCATGTGCCAACAAGAGGATGCTGAGCAAAGAGTCCGACTCCGGAAAGAAGCAAAAACGTGAAAAGGATAGAGTAGGGCTTCATATCAGTTTAGGTAAGACAATTAAAGCATTTTTTTTAATGCTTACAAAATGAAAAGCAATTATCTACGCCGAATCGGATCGTCGAATCGTGAATGCTTAATCCTCTAAAACTTTTAGTTGAAGTGTTGCATCTTTAATCAAACTAATTTATGTATTCGTTTTTTCAGCCACTGAATAGTAGATCCGTATTGTTTTTCATTGCCACTTGCTTTCTTGTGGGGTGTGAAAACCTTAAAGACCCAACTTCATTTTATACCTATCGTATTCCTGATCCTGGACAAAATGAATTTTCAGTTTCTTCCCTGGAGGAGGAGGGACTTGAAGTAGACCTGCTTACTGAATTAACGAATCGAATTATACGCGACGATTACAAAAGGATTGACGGTTTATTGATCCTAAGGAATAATAAACTAATCTATGAAAATTATTTTCATGGGCATAATGCGGACGTTCTACATAATATCTTTTCATCCGGCAAAAGTATCACCTCTATTCTTACCGGAATTGCAATCGACAAAGGATATATCAGTAACGTTCAATTATCTGCCTTTGAATTGCTTCCAGAATATAAAAATTACAAAAATCCAGATTCAAGAAAAAAGGATATTACGCTGGAGCATCTTTTGAACATGACTTCCGGATTAGATTGTGATGATTGGTTTGAAGGGACGGACATTCAAATGGAAAAGCAGTTTGATCGGATTCAATTTACACTTGACTTGCCCATGCTTAATGATCCCGGAACTCAGGGAATTTATTGCACCGGCGGAGTAAAACTTTTAGGAAGGATTATCGAAAATCAAAGTGGGCTCTCGATAGACGATTTTGCAAACACCTATCTTTTTGAACCTTTGAATATTACAGCCTATCAGTGGGATCGGGAGCCGGACGGTAAGGCATCTGCCAGTGGCAAACTGTTTCTTAGACCCAGAGACATGGCAAAGATTGGATTGCTCATGCTTAATAAGGGTAGGTGGAAGGAAGAACAAGTTGTCTCGGAGGCTTGGGTTGAGCAGTCAAGGCAATCGCATAAAAAATTGCCTGGACCGTTTGGTGGTTACGGATATCTTTGGTGGAAACAGGTATTTGAAAATAACCTTGAAACTTATTTTTCTTCGGGAAACGGCGGGCAAGATATTTTTATCATCCCCTCAAAGAAAATGGTTATAGTATTTACTACCGGAAATAAAAATACAAACCTAGGTCTTCAAAATATTGATATGCTGATCCATTATATTTTGCCTGCTATTAAATGAATAAAATTAAAGTCTCACTTATAATTTTGTACATAGCCCTGATGCATATGTCGGAGGCGCAAATTTTTAAACCTTATTCAACGCTTTCATTAAGCTTAGGAGCTAACCAAACATGGACCAAGGATGAATTTCAATCTCCATACACCTACAAGGGTCTTAACTCGCTAATCCATGCTTCTTATGAAAGAGTTAAAATGAGAGGAAAACACAACGTTGATTTCAGTTATTCTTATGGCCAAATTAAATCAGTTGTATCCCCGCATGCAAGTCAAAAGTTGCTCTCTCTTAATTATGATTATTTTTTTAATAAAAAGTCACGAAGAATAAATCAGCGGCTTTATACATCTTTCGGTGTTGGATTACATACGTTTCTAAGCACCACCAATTACCTTCCACAGGTAGAACAATCCCTGAATAATTATTCAGCAAATCTTTATTTAACCCTTAGCATGCGAGCATTATATCAATTGACTAAGAGAAGTCACATTAAATTGCGGGTGGAGTTGCCTACGGTTGGGGTTGTATATCGCCCCGATTTTGAAATTAATGGAAAAACATTGACAGAGATTACAGCCTTAAATGAAAGGATCTTAATTTCAACCGCCCTGGGATACGGGTTCAGATTATCATCAAAAGTCGCCCTAACCGCAGATTACCATTTCAAATATTTTGCTTTTGATGAACCTCGTCCTTTTGTGAATATACAAAATGGCATCTTGCTTGGAGTAAAGTATAAATTCTAACAGGCTCTCGCGAAATGCACAAATTGAACATTGCGAGCTTCTACCTGTTACCCCTATACATTCGATTCATTTCAAGAATCTGGAACCTAAATAATTATGGCTACAATCAATATATCATCCGACGAAGAAATCATTTATAAGGATTTTAAGGCTGGGAATTCTGTCCAGGTCAGAGTTAAAGTATCACAGACAGAAGAACGTGAGTACATAAAAGGCAACACCGTGAAGGTGGTTCATGAAGGCGTTGAAGCGTCGGCAAAAATTGTTTCAGATCCGTTGATCATAAGTTCTGAAGTAGAAGGTGAGGAGCGAACCCTTTCGCTTATCGTTGAAAAGTATCCAAAAGAAAAGCAGAGCCCTAACTGAGAACTCTGCTTATTTTTTGCTGTAAAAGTAGATTTGTTATCTTGTGATCGCAAGGGGTTTTTTCCCCAACTTATGAAGTAGCCTTCCATGGCTTATAAGCGCGGCTAAAAACGAGTGCGTACTTTTATGGGGCAATCCAAATTCCTTTGCCGTTTCTTTCACAATAGGCGATATGTTACGATAGTGAACGTGACAAATATTGGGAAAAAGATGATGCTCTATTTGATAGTTCAAGCCGCCCATGCACCATGAAAACCATTGACTCTTATTGCCAAAGTTTGCTGTAGTTTTCAGTTGATGGATGGCCCAATTGTTTTCCAGTGTGTTAGTCTCATCAGGGAGCGGAAATTCATTTTCATCCATCACATGCGCAGGTTGAAAAATAATTGCAAGTAAAAAGCCGGCTACATAATGCATACTAAATACGCCTATCAAAATTTGCCACCATGCAAAGGGTGAAACCAAAACAGGGATAAGAAATATATATCCAAAATAAAAGATTTTGGTTACGATAAGAATGATCCACTCTGTCCCTATATGAGCATTTTGCTTTTTCGCTATGCCTGTTTTGTGGTATTTAATCAAACGGCTGAAATCCTTGAAGAACATCCATGCAATGGTCATAAGTCCATATAAAAACCACGCATAAACGAACTGGAATTTGTGGATCCACTTCCAATCCGAATGAGGTGTCATTCGTAAAATCCCCCTGGGACTTATATCCTCATCTTCTTCGTGAACATTTGTAAAGGTATGATGGAGGACGTTATGCTGTATTTTCCAGTTAAATGCATTTGCGCCAACCATATTTAAAGAATATCCTAAGATTGTATTAACAAACCCATATTTTGAATAGGCACCATGATTAGCGTCGTGCATAACGGAGAGACCGATGCCTGCAAGGCCCAAGCTCATAATTAAAAGCAGTGGGAGAACTATCCAGATGTTGGTGATGACTCCACCGACCAATAAAGCATACGGTAGCAAGTAAGCAAGGAACATGCAAATGGTTTTAATAACCATTTCTGAATTCGCGTGCTTGCTGATGTTATTTGATTTGAAATAATGATGGACTCGCTTGTTCAGAGTTGCCGTAAAGTCTTTGTCTGTCGTGGCAAAAGTGAGGGGTTTTGTTGATGTCATTAAAATGAATTAGTGATTGTTTTTAATATGTGATATGATTTTGAGAGGGAGCCCCAGCAAATAAATGCTGCATGTTTGATGATAGTAAAACCCCAATATACAAAGATTAGTTGCATTAGCACCGTTGTCACTTGGCAAGTCCCTTTTTTAGTGAGTATATATGCGGTACAAAATCTCTCTTTTATAGCGTTTCAATGCACATTATGTAAGTTTTGAGTATACCAAAGGAGTTTATTTTACGAGTAATTATGTAGTTATTCATTCAAAGCCGATGAAGGCGCTCATTTGATAGTCAAAATAGCCGATTTAAGCATTTCTAATTATGATTCGGGTCAAACCTTCCTGATTGACCGTGATGTCCAAAAACCTTGAGTGTTTGTTTGATTTTTATAAAGCAATTCAATCACTGCTGTCATATTTTGTTGCTGTTAATAAAATTTCATCGCGAATTTCAACAACCATTCCGCCTATGCCTGTTGGTCTAATATTACCTAATGAATTCTTTCTCATACATTCTTCCGCGAAGATTTTCACTGGTAACAATAAATTACCAGAATGATTGATTCTTAATAGATCAATTTTTAGTGATGATTTTGACGCCTGGTAGCATGAACGATACGCAAGGATTCTGGTCAGAACTCAAGAGGATCTTCACAATTAGGACGGTCTATCGGAAAATTATCAAAATGATAATTTTTTTTCACCGTATCACGCCATGGAAATCGGAATAAACTATAGCTGCGAAATGAATTATATTTGCTAACTAATTTGATTTCTTTTTCCTGAAATACTGAGCAACTTTTAAAGCGCTGCGTCCCACTTGACCAATTGCCTCTTTTAATTCAAAAGAGGACACTTCGAACATTTGGCACCAGGCGCGAACCTCATAAGTTTCATCTAAATTTATGCTATCACGACCCTCCATTTCTTTTGCGTTTACCATAATCTTTGGGATTTTAAATTGTAAGGACAAAAATTATTCCACAATTCAACTCCCAATCCCAGTGGCCTTTATAATTTGAAAACATCTTAATTGGGGATCATTATCTACACCCTTATAGTAAGGTTTGCCCTTTCAAAAACGATGCCGGATAAGCAATGAGTAATGTGCAATGAGTAATGAGCAATTTGTAGTCACTTAAAAATCATATTTGTTTTTCAAAATTTGCGATGCCTAACGAACTTATCAAGGATGCATGATCAATTACGCGCCAATTGCTCATTGCTCATTACTCATTACTCATTGTTCAAGCATTTAACAGGATTAACTCTAGCGGCTTTAAACGCTTGTACCCCGACAGTTAGCCAAGAAATGATGAGCGCGATTATTCCGGCGCCGACAAAGTACCACCACTCCAGGCTGATTCGGAATGCAAATCCATCTAGCCATTGTTTAGTTATAAAGTAGCTTATTGGTAAAGCTGTAACGATCGACAGTAGAACAATTTTTGTAAAGTCAGCGGATAGGAGTGAGACAATACCAAACACACTAGAGCCAAGCACTTTTCGAATTCCAATTTCTTTTAACCTTCTTTCTGCTGTAAACGCCGCTAAGCCAAACAGACCAAGGCAGGAAATGACAATCGCCAAACCTGCGAAATATTTTGATAAGTCTGCTACTCGTTGTTCTCCGGCGTAAAGGCGTTGGTAATCATCATTCATAAACTTGAAATCGAAAGGTTGTCCTGAATAGTGGTTTTGATATAATTTTTGAAGGCGACGAAGGGTCTCCGCTACCGTGCCCGCCTGAATTTTAACAGAAACATTGGGAGCATATTCCAAAGGCGCCAAAAGAAGAACACAAGGTTTTACCTTTTCATAAAGTGATTCAAAATGAAAGTTTTTGATAATTCCCACAATCCTTCTTTCCTCTCCTCCAATAATAACTTTTTTTCCTACAGGATCTTTCAGTCCGATGACTCGGATGGCTTCTTCATTAAGTATAACCTGATCGTATGTCCCAAAATTTTCAGAAAAAGTACGTCCCTCTATTGTCTCCATGCTTAAGGTTTCCACCAAATCATAACATACCCAAAGCTTGGTGAAAAATGTTTGGTCATCAGGACCTTTTCCTTCGCAATGCACATCATTCGTGCCACCAAGAAGACCGCCAGCTTTCAAACGGCCACCGCCTGCATTCAGCACTCCGGGAATATTTTTGATTTCCGACATAAATGTTGAACTCATGGCCGGGGTATCGAAATAGACAACGTGGTCTCTTTCGTATCCGAGATTTTTAGTCTGAACAAATTCCATTTGTTTGTATACAACGACTACCGATATGATCAGTATCACCGATATTGTAAATTGAAATATTACCAACCCCTTTCGAGTCCAATCCTCTCCTGAAAATGTCGGGATCTTTCCTTTCAATACATGTGCTGCCCGAACACCAGAGAGATATAAAGCAGGGTAACTACCGGACAAAAGCCCTGTAAATAAAGTAATGCCAAAAGCTGATAAAATGAGGCCCACATCCATAGTAAGGTCCAGGTTTTTTCCAGTGATTGTGTTAAATGTAGAAAGCAGAAGGTCAGCAAGCAGGATGGCTAAACCGAGTGACAAAAAAGCCATGGCGATTGACTCTGTCAGATATTGCAGAATGAGCGTTGATTGCTGTGCACCAAATGCTTTCTTTACCCCAACCTCTTTCATTTTTTGAAATGATTTCGCGGTTGACAAATTCATGAAATTGATACAGGCAATAACCAATATGAAAATACCAATGATGGTGAAGAGGTTCACATATTCAATTCTACCTCCTGCTGGTTTTCCATTTTCGTAGTAGCCGTGCAGATAACGATCCGAATAGCGTTGAAGAAATAATGTAGCGTTTGAGTCAGGATCCTTTTCTTTAATAAGTCCCCTGATTTTGTGATTGAACTCATCAAGGGACACATCGTCCTTTAAAAGAACATATGTTCGAGGGCTATTATTTCCCCATCCAGCGGATGGGTTGATTTCCTCAAAACGGTCAAAATTTATCAGGAGGTCAAATTGATTGGTAGCATTCGAAGGCGGAGATTCAAACACACCAGAAACAAATGATAATCCAGTAATCTCTTGGGCATTCCATTCAATGGATTTACCGATTGCTTTCTCGACGGTCTTGAATAATTTCAGTGCTAATTTTTTTGATATAACGATGCCATTTTTATCTGACAGTACATTTTCCTTATCTCCATGGATGAGATTGTAAGAAAACACATAGAAAAAATCTTTAGATACATATTGTCCACTGGTTTTGATGTGAGTATTCTCATAGGAAACCATTCCTTGACTAATATTAAACGTAGGGGGAACTATCGCGACAGAATAGTTTACTTCAGGAATTTCATCTTTTAATACCTTTGCTAAAAGACCTGGGGTAGCCTCCATGGTTTCTATGCCATTCATGCCCTGCGTATTCTGCATTACTTGAAAAATCCGTTCATCATTCTCAAGAAACTTATCCACCCTCCATTCATCTATCACCCAGAGATAGATCAATAACGTACAAGTCAGACCTGTAGATAGTCCAACCAAATTGATTAGGAAAGTACTTTTGAAACGTTTAACGTTTCGGTACAAGATTAGAAGATTGTGATAGAACATATTAACAATTAACAATGTGTAATGAGTAATGAGCAATTTGTAGTCATTTAAAAATCATAGTTGTTTATCAAAATTTGCAATGCCTAACGAACTTGTCAACGATGCATGATCAATTACGCGCCAATTGCTCATTGCTCATTGTTCATTACTCATTGTTCAGGCATTTAACAGGATTCACTCTTGCGGCTTTAAATGCTTGTGCGCTGACCGTTATCCATGAAATAATAAGAGCGATTATTCCGGCGCCGACAAAGTACCACCACTCCAGATCAATTCGGAATGCAAATCCGTCCAACCATTGTTTAGTTATAACGTAGCTTATTGGTAAAGCTGTAACGATCGACAGAAGAACAATTTTTGTAAAGTCAGCGGATAGGAGTGAGACAATACCAAACACACTTGAGCCAAGCACTTTTCGAATTCCAATTTCTTTCAACCTTCTTTCTGCCGTGAATGCTGCTAAGCCAAACAAGCCCAAGCACGAAATCAGAATGGCCAATCCTGCAAAGTATCTCGATAATTTGGCCACGCGCATTTCTGCTTCGTACTGAGCCTGATAATCTTGATCCAGGAATTTGTAATCCAATGAATAGCCTGGACTGAATTTGTGATAGACTAAACGGATATTGTCTATTGCTTCTTTTTCTTCTTCTCCTTTTATCTTAACCATTATAATGGAAGTTTCCCTCGGCCGCAATCGAAAAAAGAAAGGCTTTACATTTTCGTGCAGTGATTGAAAATGAAAGTTTTTTGTTATGCCGATAATTTCCATATCGTTTCCCCAGAGATTAAATATTTTTCCCACCGGATCTTTGAGACCCATGACCTCGATCGCTTTTTCATTCAATATTATCTTAGAAATATCGGAAGGGAAATCTCTGGAAAAGCCTCTCCCATATGCCATTTCAATTCCTAAAACTTCAAGCAGATCGTAATCAATACTCAGGTTTTCAAATTGTATGATCTCATCGTGATTTCTTCCTTCCCAATCAAAATACCCTGTTGTAAATCCAGTTCCTCCGACGATGCTTCCCTGCGCGCTGGAAGCATTAATGACATTTGGCACATTTCTTATTTCTGAAAGAAAGGCTTCTTTATTCTCGAATATTTTTCCTTCCATCCTAAAGTAGAAAACATTGTCTTTATCGTAGCCAAGATTTTTTGATTGGACAAACTCAATCTGTTTGTATACCACAAGGACACAGACGATAAAAATAACGGATAATGAAAATTGAAACGCCACCAATCCTTTTCGAGCCCATATTTCACCCAGAGAACTTGTTAACTTTCCTTTCAATACAGCAGCAGGATTGAAACCAGAAAGGTATAAGGCGGGGTAACTTCCTGCAAGAATTCCTGTCAGGGATGCTATCGATAAAATAGCTAAAATTAATTTAGCATTGAAAATTAAAGTGAGTTGCTTTCCCGTGAGCGTATTAAACGATGGCAGGGAAAGATCCACAATCAGAATGGCTATTAGCAGAGACAAGAAGCTCAGTGTCATCGACTCAGTGAGGTACTGCTGAATGAGTGTTCTTCGCGCTGCGCCTATCGCCTTTTTTATCCCGATTTCTTTTAGTTTACGCGTAGCCTTTGCGGTCGAGAGGTTCATAAAATTAATGCAGGCAATAATTAATATGAAGATCGCAATAATTGAAAACAACCTTACGTATTCAATCCTTCCACCTACCGGCTCGCCGTTTTGATAATTTCCGTATAAATATGTTTCGGCAAAAGGCTGCGCGAACAATGTAATATTGGATTCCTTGTTCTTTGTCTTTATAAAGTCTTTTATCCGAATGTTAAGTTGATCCACGCTTGCGTTTTCTTGGAGAACAACATAGGCCAATGCATGATGATTACCCCACGTTAAGCCTTCTCCGATAATTTCTTTAAACGCCTCGTACGACAACACAAAATCGAACTGCATAGAGGAGTTGGAGGGATTGTTTTTAAATACACCGCTAACCTGCGCGAGGCCTTTACCTTCTGATGTTTGTACTTCTATCGTCTTGCCTATAATATCTTTTGTCGTATTAAAAATTGCGAGAGCTTTTGCCTCTGAAATAACGATCGAATTTTTATCCAATAAAACCCGATTCTTATCGCCTTCAATAAGGGGATATGAAAACATCTTAAAGAAATCTTTGCTAGCAAATAGCCCGGCAGCACGGACATGAAGATCGTCAGCAGAAAGTATAAAGTGTCTGCCTACATTTGAACAACTCACGGCATATTCTATTTCCGATACCTCTTCAGCCAGCGCTTCACCTAACAGTCCCGGCCCTTCGCCTAATGTTACGATATTTTCAGTTTGATGTTGGTTGGTAAACACCTGGTAAAGTTGGTGGCGATTCTCATGGAATTTATTCATTCCGAGTTCATCACTTACCCAAAGGTATATCAACAACGCACAGGCCATACCCGACGACAGGCCTATCAGGTTAATAAAGAACGTACTTTTGAAACGTTTAAAGTTTCTGTAGATCAGGAGAAGGTTATGTTGAAGCATAATATCAATGAGTAATGAGCAATGAGTAATGAACAATTAGTGGGGATGGGAAGATTGCAGGTAATAAATAAGTGGCTATATTGTTTGAATGAAGAATAACGTTGTGAAAATAAAGTCTTATGCCTTTGCGGTAAGGATGATAAGAATGTATAAACACCTTTCGCAAGACAAAAGGGAGTTTGTTTTGTCCAAACAAGTTTTGCGAAGTGGTACCTCGATAGGAGCAAATGTAGAGGAAGCTGTAGCCGCCATTTCAAAGGCTGATTTTTCGTCCAAGGTTTCAATAGCTTATAAAGAAGCGAAGGAAACAAGCTACTGTCTGAGACTTCTCTATGATACCGGCTACATTGATAAGAAATCATTCGATTCAATTTTTAACGATGTTGAAGAACTCTGCAAACTCCTTTTTACAATCCTAAAATCCTCCGGCAGAGTCCGGAACAATGAGCAATGAGTAATGAACAATGAGCAATGGGCAGGGAACGATCGAGCGAGACATTGCTCATTGATCATTGCTAATTGATCATTGCTCACTCATCTTTCAAACATTGCGTTGGATTGATCCTGGCAGCTTTGATAGCTTGTGTTCCAACCGTTAACCATGCAATAAATAATGCGGTTACCCCTGCACTAATAAAGTACCACCATTCCAATTCTATTTTGAAAGCGAAGCCGTCAAGCCAGTGTTTTGTTATGAAATAACTTACGGGCAATGCAATCACTATGGATACAAAAACACTTTTTGTAAAGTCAGCGGACAAGAGGTAAACGATGCCAAAAACAGTGGAGCCCAGGACTTTTCGAATACCAATTTCTTTCAGCCTTCTTTCAGCTGTAAAGGCAGCTAATCCGAACAAGCCCAGGCAAGAGATGAGTATCGCTAATCCCGCAAAGTATTTTGAAAGTGTGGCAACTCGTTTCTCTGCATTATATTGAGCTTGATATTCCTGATCAAGGAATTTGTAATCAAAGGAAAAGCCAGGATTAAAATTTTTATAAAACTGTTCTAGCCTTTTAATCGTTTCTCCTTCCTTCCCGGCTGAAAGCTTCACCATAATCCGTTCAGCTTCTTCCGGCACCAGCCTGAAAAACAATGGCTTCACCTTCACGTGAAGTGATTCGAAATGAAAATTCTTTGTTACGCCCATAATTTTCAAATCCTTTCCCCACAGGTTAAATATTTTTCCGATGGGATCCTTCAGGCCCATAACTTCTATTCCTGCTTCATTGAATATAATGCCTGAAGTGTCTGCTGTAAATTCCCTCGAAAATGCCCGACCCTCTTTCATTTCGATTCCGAGAGTCTCAATTAAATCATAATTACTATTTACGATTTCAAAGGGAATAATAGCGTCGGGATCTTTTCCCTCCCAATGAAAATAGCCTACCGTCGAATTTTGTGCGCCTACTATACTTCGTGCAATGGAGGACGCATTTACAACACCGGGGATACTTTTTGCTTCGGTAAGAAAGGTTCCCAGTTTTTGCGCTACTCTGCTTTCAGGTTTAAAATAGATGATATTGTCTTTGTCATAACCGAGGTATGTTGTTTGAACAAATTCGATTTGTTTGTAAACGACCAATACAGCTGAAATAAATATTACCGATAGCGCGAATTGAAATACGATCAATCCTTTGCGCGCAAAAAGTTCAATCATAGAACCAGATTGGGTACCGATCCTTCCCTTTAACACGGCTGAAGGATTAAAACCAGAAAGGTATAACGCAGGATAACTGCCGGCAAGTAGTCCGGTTATGAGAATAATAGACAGTAATGATATGCTGAGGTTTGTGTTAAGGGTAAGGTTTAGATTCTTTCCTGTAATAGCATTAAATTGTGGAAGGAAAAGGTCTACCATGAGGATGGCCATTAGACACGATATAAAAGTCATTAACATAGATTCCCCGAAGTATTGGAGAATGAGCGTACGGCGGGTTGCGCCAATGGCTTTCTTTATCCCTACTTCCTTTATCCTTCTCGAGGCTTTGGCAGTGGATAAATTCATAAAGTTGATGCAGGCAATGAGTAGAATAAAAATGCCTATAATTGAAAACAGTTTTACATATTCTATCCGGCCTCCTGCTTGCTTGCCATTTTCATAATTGCCGAAGAGATAATATTCTGAATAGGGTGCGAGAAACAAAGTTACTGTTACGTCCTTTGATCTACGCTTTACAAAATCAACTATTTTAGTATTAACTTCCTGATGGTTGCTACCCTGTTTTAAAACGACAAACGTGTCACATCCAAAATTGCCCCAGTGCAAACCCTCTTTACCGACGAGATCTTTGTAGACTTCAAAGGATAAAGCAAAATCAAATTGGCGCGATGAATTGGGGGAAATATTTTTGAACACACCTGTTACATATACTTCGTCTTTGCCGTATGGAAATTGCCACTGGACACTTTTACCCATTATATTTTCTGTGGTGTTAAATAATGCTATCGCAGTTTCTTCAGAGAGTACGATGCCTTTCTTATCAGACAATACCTGATTCTTATCTCCCTGAACAAGATCATAAGAGAAGATCGTGAAGAAGTCTTTTTCGGCTAAAATTCCATTCCTTAAGACATGGCGGTCCGCTACGGAAAGAGTGAAATCAACGGGGCCTCCGAGTGCTGCAACCGCATATTCAATTTCCGGCATTTCCTCTTTCAGCGCATCTGCAAGAATAGCCTGCGTAGAAGGCGAAGTTTCTATGCCTTCTGTTCGTGGGTTATTGACCATGACACGAAAAAGCCGGCTATCCTTTTCATGAAAATTATCAACGCTTACCTCATCATTCACCCATAAATAAATCAATAGCACACACGTTAGCCCTGTAGACAAACCAACAAGGTTAATGAAGAACGTGCTTTTGAAACGTTTGAAGTTTCTGTAGATCAGGAGGAGGTTATGTTGAAGCATAATATCAATGATTAATTAGCAATGAACAATGAACAATTAGTGGGGATTGAGAGATTGTGGATAATAAATAAGTAGGTATATTGTTTGTATGAAAAATAACGTTGTGAAAATAAAATCTTATGCATTCGGGGTAAGGATGATAAGAATGTATAAACACCTTTCGCAAGACAAAAGGGAGTTTGTTTTGTCCAAACAAGTTTTGCGAAGTGGTACCTCGATAGGAGCAAATGTAGAGGAAGCTGTAGCCGCCATTTCAAAGGCTGATTTTTCGTCCAAGGTTTCAATAGCTTATAAAGAAGCGAAGGAAACAAGCTACTGTCTGAGACTTCTCTATGATACCGGCTACATTGATAAGAAATCATTCGATTCAATTTTTAAAGATGTTGAAGAACTCTGCAAACTCCTTTTTACCATCCTAAAATCCTCCGGCAGAGTCCGGAACAATGAGCAATGGGCACGGAACGATCGAGCGAGACATTGCTCATTGCTAATTGATCATTACTCATTGTTAAGGCATTTCGTCGGATTCATTCTTGCCGCTTTTATGGTCTGCAGGCCAACCGTTAGCCAGGCAATACACAATGCCATGAGTCCTGCGCTGAGGAAGTACCACCATTCCAGCGGTATCTTGAATGCGAATCCATCAAGCCAATTTTTTATTAACAGATAGCTGATGGGCAATCCAATAGCAACGGCCGCGGCTACCATTTTTGTGAAATCGCTTGATAATAGGTAAACAATACCAAATTCACTTGAACCCAATACTTTTCTGATTCCAATTTCCTTCAGTCTCCTTTCCGCCGTGAAGGCAGCTAGTCCAAACAATCCTAAGCACGATATCAGTATGGCTAATCCTGAAAAGTATTTCGATAAAGTAGCTACGCGTTGCTCGGACGCATACTGGTTCTGATAGTCCTGATCCAAAAATTTATATTCAAAAACAAAACCCGGATTGTATTGCAGGTAAAAATTTTGAAGCCTGGTAAGAGTTTCAGGTATTTTTCCTGCTTCAAGCTTAACTATAATTTTTTCTGTATGAGGGGGTGCTAAGATAAAAAATAATGGACCCACATTGACATGAAGTGATTCATAGTGAAAATTTTTGACGATCCCGATAATTTCACATTCAAATTTATCTAGTTTAATTGTTTTTCCGATCGGATCTTTTAATCCCATCGCTTCAATCCCAGCTTCGTTCAAGATTACTTTCATGGTATCCTGACGCTCTCTTGAAAAAGTTCTTCCTGCCTTCAATTCCAGATCAAGCATTTCAATCACACCAGTATTCACGGGACGAATAGCAAATGGAATTCTTGTATCAGGAGCTTTACCTTCCCATTCAATGTCCGAAGTATTTCCACCACCGACCATACTTTGACCTATAGTTGAAGCCTTTACTACGCCCGGTATTTTTTCTACTTCCGTAAGGAACGTCTCCTGGTTCTCTTTTATCCTTCCTTCTTTTTCGAAGTAGATCACGTTGTCTTTATTGTATCCTAAATTTTTGTTTTGTACAAATTCTATTTGTTTATAAACAACCATGACCGAAACGATGAATATTACTGAGATGGCAAATTGGAAGATCACCAAACCTTTACGCGCCCACAATTCTCCTAAACTACTGTGTAGCTTGCCTCTTAAAACAACAGCCGGCTTAAAAGCTGAAAGGTATAGCGCTGGATAACTTCCGGCTATCAGACCTGTAACTATTGTAATGCTGAGAATCGTTAAAATAAGTTTAAAATCAAGGCTCAGTGTTAGCTGTTTACCGGTAATGGAATTGAATTGCGGCAGGAAAATGTCTGCGATGAAAACCGCTGCAAGAAGCGAAATAAATGTTATCACCAAAGATTCACCCAGATATTGAACTATGAGCGTTCTTCTACCCGCGCCGACTGCCTTCTTAACACCGATTTCTTTTATTCTTCTTGAGGCTTTTGCAGTCGAGAGATTCATAAAATTAATACATGCAATGACCAGTATAAACAGTGCTACTGTAGAGAATAACGTTACATACTCTATTCTGCCTCCGTCCGAAACGTTAAAAGCAGTCGGATTGTGGAGATAGTTTTCCGAATACTTTGCCAGAAAGAGAGTGCGGTGCGTGTCTTTGCTTTTTGTTTTAATAAATCCGGCAATCTTATCGTTAAAAACCCTGACATCTGTACCTAGTTTTAAAATCAGAAACGTGTTAGGCCCGGAATTGCCCCAGTCAAAAGCATTCGGTTGCAGCTCTTTCAAAACATCAATGGAAAGTGCGAAATCAATTTGAGTGGAAGAATTGGAGGGAATATTTTTAAAAATACCGGACACTATATACTGCCTCTCGTGCTGAAATTCTATCGCCTTGCCAACAATGTTCTCGGTTGAATTAAATAAGTTCATCGCCATTTTCTCGGATATGACAATGGAACTTTTATCAACCAAAACCTGATTTTTATTTCCTTGAAGGAGCTCGTAAGAAAAAATGTTGAAGTAATCTTTGCCCACATATTGACCTGTCGCTTTCGTATTTTTTTCACCAACAGTAAGCGTATGATTACTAAACCAGTAAAAGGGTGTAGCCACAGAAGCATACTCAATCTCTGGCATTTCGGAAGCCAAGGATTCCGCCAGTAACCATGGGGTGGAATCTGTGGTCCGTACGTTTCCCGAATGCTGCTGACTTTCCATCACTTGAAAGAGCTGACTATCCTTTTCGTGGAATTTGTCAATGCTTATTTCATCCTTTACCCAAAGGTAAATGAGCAGCGTACACGTAAGGCCCGTTGACAAACCAATTAAATTGATTAAGAACGTGCTTTTAAAGCGCTTGAAATTCCGGAAGATGAGAAGAAGGTTGTGACGAAACATAGTTGCAATGAGTAATTAACAATGAGCAATAGCAATGAACAATGAGTAATGAGCAATGAGCAATTTGTAGTCATTTAAAAATCATATTTGTTTTTCAAAATTTTCAATGCCTAATGAACCTATCAACGATGCATGATCAATTAAGCGTCAATTGTTCATTGTTCATTACTCATTGCTCATTGCTCTCGCTGGATTGATGTTGCCTACTTTTAGTGCCTGGTAACTTACAGTAAGTAGGGCGATAAAAATGGCCGCCAACCCGGCGATAACGAAAACCCCCGCAGAGAGTTCTATTCGATAGGCAAATCCGCTTAACCATTGCTTCATCCAAAACCACGCTACGGGTATTGAGATAAAACAGGAGATGATCACGAGCAATATAAAATCACGCGAGGCGATATAATAGAGCTTGCTTATGGAAGCACCGAAAACTTTTCGTATTCCAAATTCCTTGCTACGTTGTTCTACCGTAAACGATGCAAGGCCAAATAATCCTAAGCACGAAATAATGATGGCCAGGACAGCGAAGTACTGAAATAGGGTTCCGGTCTGAGTTTCAGCACGGTAAAGATTATCGAAGTCTTCATTTAGAAAACTGTATTCGAAGGACTTTTCCGGATTTAATTTTTTCCATGCTGTCTCCATCATTTTAATATTTTCTTCGGCATTCCCTTCTGCACGGACCATCACATTCGAAAATTCGTTCCTTTGAGAAAGGAATAATATCAGGGGTTCGATTTTCGTGTGAATCGGTTTGAAATGAAAATCTTTTACCACTCCGATAATGGTATAATTTTTCCTTGTATAGTTATAATTGACTACTTCACCCAGTGGTTTTTCTAAATTCATAAGTTTCATCGCTTCTTCGTTGATAATAATCCCGAGTGTATCGGCTGTATTATTTTTTGAAAAACTTCTTCCCATCATCATTTTCATACCCATGGTTTCAACGTAATCATAATCTATACTTTGGTAGTGAAACAGTAGCAAATCTTCAGGATTTTTGCCCGGCCACGAGAATCCCGCCCCCGAATTTTCTATAAAGGATGGATGTTGGGCCGTGCCGGCGACGCCTTTAATATTTCCATGTGAAAGGAGCGTATTCTTAAAGACGTCATAGTTGTTACTCACCCGATGTACATTGATAATTTTTTCCTTCTCAAAACCAAGATTTTTATTTCTGATGAATTGGATCTGTGAATACACGATCAGTGTTCCCGAAATCATAATGATAGAAACACAAAACTGTAGCACCACCAAAACTTTACGAAATATGCCCCCACTTGCTGTAGTATGGATAGTACCTTTCAAGACCTTCGCGGCGTCAAACGATGAAAGAAAAATAGCAGGATAACTTCCCGCGAGGAGCCCGGTGATAAGCGTAGCGGCTATGCTAACAGGTATAATACCATTAAGGGATTTAAAATCCAGTTGAAGATTTTTTTGGATAAGGGTATTAAAAGGTGACAACAAAAGGTCCACCATGAGCAATGAAATGGCCATGGCTACAAAGGCAACCATGACTGATTCTCCCAGAAACTGAAATATAAGCTGATGCCGGTGCGCACCTACGGTTTTTCGAAGCCCAATCTCCTTTGCCCGCTTCATTGCCCTTGCTGTGGAAAGATTCATGAAATTAATACAGGCAATAATGAGTATGAAAACGGCGGCTATGGTAAAAATGACCACATATTGTTTGTTACCCTTTCCGGAAACTTCAGCAATAAAATTTACGTCGCCCAAATGAATGTCGCTAACAGGCTGAAGATACAGTTCTACACTGGTAGATTCGCTATTTATTTCGAGATGCTTTTTGATTTTATCATTAATCTTGGAAGTAGAAGTTCCGGATACAAGTTTTACGTAAGTATAAAGTGTATTGGATTCCCAGTCATTTCGCAATTTCGGATCTTGTGCCAGTTTAAATTCCATGGGCAGGAGGAAAGAAAATGAAATATGGGAGTTTGTTGGAGGATTATGAAGTACTCCAGTTACCACCAGTTCTTTATCTCCGGAAAAACGAATTATTTTTCCAAAGGCGTCATCTTTTCCAAATAATTGTTTTGCAAATTCTTCCGTAATAACGACTGAATTAATTTCCTTTAAGGCGGTTGAATCATTTCCACTCTTGAATTCGAAGGAAAACATTTTAAGGAAATCGGGATCAACAAAAAGACCACCTTCTTCAATTTCCGTTTCTGCATATTTGAAATTTCCCCAAACAAAATTTGCCCTGGTTGCGAGTTCGATCTCCGGATAGTTTTCTTTCAAGGATGATGCTAAAGCGTACGGTGTGACAGCAACAGGGAAAACGTCCTGATCATCGTAATATTGATTTTCAACAACTCTATAAAGGTCAACAGTATTTTTATGAAAACGGTCAAAGCTCAGTTCATCTAAAACGTACAACATAATTAATAAGACTGTTGCCATCCCAGTTGCAAGCCCAAAGATGTTGAGCAGCGAATAAAATTTTTGTCGCTTGAATTTTCGAAAGGAGATGATGATGTAGTTCCAAAACATGAACAAGTGGTTAAGGTCTTTAGGTTGTAGCTTGCTAACTCAATGCCGGGTTAAAAAAGTACGTTTACGACTAAAATTTAAGGATTTTACATTATCTAGAAAGTAAACTGCCCATGGATAGAATTTATACTGTCCATTTATGGGCACTTTATATGGTTTTATGAAAGCCACTCAATAGATTTGATCGTTTTAATTTGGTGAATAAATGAGCAAATCTTCTGGGAACATTTTACTCGTCGACGATGACGAGTTTGTCCTCCTGTCTATAAAACTCCTGCTGGATCCCCACTTTAATTCTGTCAAGACGTTAAATAATCCCGAGCGAATTCCAGCATTGTTTGAGCGTGAGCAGATTGATGTGGTGGTGCTCGATATGAATTTCAGACACGGTGATACGTCCGGTAATCAAGGCCGTTTCTGGTTAAAGAAAATTTTAAGTTTTAATCCGGACACACAAGTCATATTGGTAACTGCATATGCCGATATTCAGGTGGCGGTTGAGTCTATCAAAGAGGGAGCTCTTGATTTCATAGTAAAACCGTGGCAGAATGAAAAACTGCTCACTACCGTGAAAACAGCAAACATTGTTAGTCAGGAGAAGAGAAAAGTAAAACAATTGAGGTCCCAGCAAAAGGAACTCGTTTCGGCTATAGACAAACGTTTTGAGCCTCTAATCGGAGTATCCGCAGCGATCTCTGCTATCCGAAAGACAATCGAAAAAGTTGCTCCAACTGAAGCCGATGTTTTGATTCTGGGACAAAATGGAACTGGTAAAGAAGTTATTGCACGGGAGATACATCGCCATTCGAACCGAAGGGAAGGCATCTTTATGAATGTCGATGTAGGTTCCTTAAGCGAAAGTCTTTTTGAGAGCGAATTATTTGGACATCGCAAAGGTGCTTTTACTGATGCAAAGAGTGACCGTATCGGCCGGTTTGAGGCAGCAACAGGCGGGACGTTGCTTTTGGATGAGATTGGAAATCTATCGTTACCGTTGCAAGCCAAATTGCTTACTGTACTTCAACATAAAAAGATCGTGAAGCTTGGCACAAATGAAGAAGTAGACGTAGACGTGAGAATTATTTGTGCAACCAACTGCGACCTTCATGCTATGGTGGCGGAGGGAAAATTCAGGGAAGACTTACTTTACAGGATCAATACAGTAGAAATTACAGTAGCGCCTTTGTGTGATCGATCGGAAGATATTCCTTTGATAGCGGACCATTTTCTAGCGAAGTTCCGTCACAAGTATCAAAAGCCAAATCTTAAAATTTCTGAAGTGCTCACAACATTTCTTCAGCGATACAGATGGCCGGGTAACATCCGCGAACTGCAACACGCTGTTGAAAGAGCCGTGATCATGAGTGAAGGCGACCAGCTTCTACCGGAGGATTTTGGATCGTTGCAAAAACAGCCTTCCGGGGAGTTTGTGTTTGATCATCTGAACTTGGAAAAATTGGAAGCCTGGGCTATTGAAAAAGCCATTGCCAAACACAAAGGAAACATAAGTCATGCAGCCGAGGAGTTAGGTTTATCGAGAGGAGCCATGTACCGGAGATTAGAAAGATATGGTATTTAAAAACTTTCGCTTTCAAGTGGTGCTCCGCATTATGATACTCACAGTGAGTATTGCGCTATTCGCCTGGTGCCTGGTTTATGGGTACTATTTAAGGAGTGTTTACATCTTTGCAGGCATTGTAGTTCTGGTGATAGAATTCATTTCTTACGTAGACCGCTTTAACCGGGACGTGAAAACATTTATGCTAAGCCTGATGCAGCGTGATTTTACAACGCATTATCAAGCTACTGGCAGGGGTAAAAGCTTTGATGGCCTTTACGAAATGCTTAACCGTATATCGGGTGCCTTTAAAAAACTCAATGCCGAGAAGGAAATTCAATTCCGTTACCTCGAAATGTTGGTGCAGCACGTGCGCGTGAGCATTTTAAGCATTGATGAGAATGATAAAATTCAGATTGCTAACCAGGCCGCAAAGGACCTTCTTCAACGAAGCATTCTGACAGATCTCAGATCGCTTGAATCGTTGGATGAATCCTTGATAAGGACAATTCGTGACATCAGGTCAGGTGAAACACGCCTGTTGAAATTGAATATCAACACCGATGTGCTTCAGCTTTCTATACATGCATCCGAATTTAAATTAGAAGACCGCTACTACAAACTGATTTCGATGCAGAACATCCGGAACGAGTTAGACGCTAAGGAGATGGAGGCGTGGCAAAAACTGATT
>CAZAHL010000024.1:0-39790 GCA_964484845.1 uncultured Chryseolinea sp.
GACTTTCAGTCAATGTATTCAACCTATGGATTTTTAATCCATAGTTCGTTAAGTCGATACTGCACGACGTACGATCACATCATTCAATTTTTAAAACAACAATACAATTTGAATGATATTATGTTAAAAGATATTCAGTATTCCGTTATTACTGACCTCGAACATTTTTTAAAGGTGACACGCAAATGTAATCACAACAGTTCACAGAAGTAGAATCAAATCACCTTTGTTTTCGCTGACTAAGAAAACTTTGTCTTGATCATAGACGATCTCTTCTGGTATTCCGTCAAAGAATTCAAAAGCCTTTTCATGAGCGAACACAGCCAGGTCAGCGGTGAAGTTTCTAATGGTAAACCATAAATACTTATATCTGGATCTGGCCAACATCATGGAAAAGAAGAATACTTTGATGCGACTATCCGTTGATGTTCGCATCGTATATTCACCAAAATCCACCTGTGCTTGCCTTCCATAAGCCGTTTCAGGAACTGTCTCATATTCACGAACTTGTTGTAGGACGGGAAGATTATATCGATCGCGAACCCAATGCACAAAATTGAAAACTGTTTTGGGATTAACTTTTGGAAAATCAACGTAATGTTCCTTGAGCCAGTCATGCATCTGCGCAGCGGAAGTATCTCGATAAGCCTCAAGCTTCTCCTTTACAAATTGCTCATAAGGAAGTAGTTGCTTCTTGCGATCTGAAAGGTTGTCCTGGAAGGCTTCGAACTCCTTCTCAGTCAGGAACCAGAATGGCTGAAAAGCGACAGTTTAATCAGCTGGCTTCAACGGTTGTGATATTATTATGTAAAGTGATGTGCGAATAAAATGCGGTTTATTGATCAATATGCCCACAATACAAGTCATCACTTTACATAATCATTTACTTTGCATAATGTGCATGTATAATCCCATTTGCTGCAGCTTTGAGACACATCCGAATATTAATTTTGGATCAGCTACAGTTCCAGCAATTCCTCTGGAGGAAGCTGTAAAAATTCCAAGGAATTTCTATAACGGTTAAGAAGCATAACTATTCCGATATTTAAACATTTTAAAATTCTTTCACAAAATAGTCATCAGCATCAAAAATTTTTGGAGTCTTGTCTGATTTCTTTTGCTTACTTATCAACGTCTCTAACCTTTCAAGTTTTTCTTTAAGCAAATTCGAGACATTTCCGTTTTCCAATACTATTGATCTTTCTAATGCACAATGGAAATGATAGTATTCATCTTCATAGTCATCATCTAAATAAAACATCTTATCAATCAAATCATCATATGCGGAGTGTCCACTATGAGCCTCTATACTATACTGAAAGTGCTGAACAGCATTTTGAAAATTATATAGAGGCCGAAGGGTTTCAAAACTTTCCGATCCAATTAGCTCCTTTATCAGTTCACTAAGATGCGAAGACTCATTCTTTGATTCGTATTCGTCAAAATATTGACACCACTTTCCCCTAAGGTGGTAGGCATTCGCAACCATATAGTGGCCGGTAACATATGAGATTCCGCTAGTCATTAGGATTCTAATAATCGAAGTAAAGCAATAAATCGAATCCGCAATTAAATGTTCCTTAAGCGCTGCAGGACTATTGGCTCGATACAGATGAAAATTAGAGCGCGCCTTATAGTGTAAGACTGTAAGCCTACTGTATAAACTCGGGTTCACTTTATTCACAAACGACCCGATTCCTTCAAGGTACCTCTCCACATTGGTAATACTTCTAATCGGAATCAAATCAATCATCTTATATAACGCGATTACCTTCTGAATCTCAACATACGAAGGCGTATGTTGTAATCCCTGAAACGAATCAAAGGCCTCGTCCTTCAGCATTCTCCGGATCTGTTCAAGTTCCGGCAATGTTGACGAGTTGTACGCTGAATGAATATATTCAATAGCCTTATTGGCAATTCTTTCCTTTATAAAAATTATAGACGCTCTAATATTAGTTTTTTTAAATTGGCTAATGATGTAAAGCATTTTTATGTATTGGAATGCTGATTTTTTAAATTCATGAATGGAGCTATAAATCTGCGCGGACAAAAGGTAAGCCGCAACACATGTAGTTACATCATCCGATACAACAAACGGCGGTTCTTCGTTTGAACTTTGTTCATAGTAATCAAAAAATGAGGAATTGAATACTGAGTCAGCAATCTCTTTAGGAACAATTGTTAAAACAGCATCGCCTAGATCGCTTACATTGTTGGCAAGAACCTTTAATGAATCCGATGAGAGCCTACTTCTATTGTTCCCTACAACCTTCACTAGAATGTTCAATTGCTGCTGAACAAGGCGGACAGATGGACGAGTATTATCCTGCAAACATTCGTGGACTAAAAATTGGATCGCATTCAAATAATAGGTCATACAGCTCATGCGGTTATCCGATGAATTTTTGTAAAATAGAATGTCCCCCATTTTATTTTTATACTCAGACAATATTAAAACTCGGTCTTCCTCACCAATCATTTGAGTAATAAACAAAATTTCCTTTTCGACGACTTCTAAATCATCATGTTTGATGCCTCCAATTTTCTCTTTTTCCTTTAAATAAAATTTCGCAATAAATGGTTGATAAATCAATCTAACTGAAGATGCTGCGGAAATTTTTATAAAATTTCTGTAATGTAAATGACTGAAATCGAGGGAGTAATATTCTTCGCAGAATTCAGAAATTCTCCTGCAGATAAATAGTACATCAGTTGAATTGCCGACCCTCGCTACCACATATTCCTGCGATCGATTATAAAGGGAACCATTCAATGATGATGACTTCTTAGTATTTAAAAAGACATTTTCGTCAATTATTTCCATCGTAAATTTAAGGTCATCCGTACCAACGGTTAACCTGAGATGCGTGATAATTAATGCCGAAAGATTTTCGTAGGTCAACATGGCTGATGAAAATGATTTCTTCTTTTCAAATGTCAATCCAAGTTTCAACATGAGTCTCGTTAATACAACAAGCTGACCTAAATCTATGTCTTTCCCTTTCCGTAAAGCTTGCACAGCATCTTTATATTGAAGTATGGCATCATCATATTCTTGATCATAATAATGCAAATCGCCCAAACTTCCATGAACAAGTCCTATCGAATGGATGTAATCATTCGAGCTGTTATATCCAGGTGTGCCTTTATATGCCTCACGAAGCGCAACTAATTTCCTTTTGTAGTGACGTTTTACCTCCTGTGACTCGTCAAGAGTAAAATTTAAAGCAGCTGATTCCCTTGTGTTCACTTTTGAAAGCAACGTAATTTCCTTTGCCAACCGCTGATTAAATCTGTAATCGAACAGACCACTTACTACATGGTCAAGATGAAGGCCTAACATGAATTTGACAATATCATAGATTATTTTGCGCAAACCAGGAGACTTATTCACATCCACAATTTCTGGCATAACCTCAATGTTTCTCCAAGAAAATCCAGCATCGTGGAATTTATATAGATGGTCCAACAGATAGGTGCTTGAAACCACTAGCTTATCATCATTTTTACTAAGATGACGGCCAATAGAATGAAGGAAAGGCGTCGTTAAATAATTCATCACACCAAAAGTATAAAGATCATAAAATGAAAAATGTAAAAAAAAATTGCTTGAACTTTTTCCAACTATAACAGCCAGGTTTTTTCTTAATACGCTTTTGATGACAGGCAAATGTGAGTCGCAACTTTTTAAGTATTGCTCTATTAGAAAAGCAATTTTTTTAGGAGCCCCGCCAGCTCGGTACGTAACGTATGAAATAAAATTTCTTACATGAAACAAAATATACTCAGCATCTTTTGCTCTGTTGTGTTCATCCTGTAAAAAATTATTAATAGTATCAACTGACAAGGGGACAACTAATAGTTTAAAAGACGTAAATAAACGACCATTCAATGAAATCAATTTTTCAGGGATGAACGTTAAGTAGGCAAAAACTATGGCTTTCTTTATTAATAGCGCCCAGTCCGTTTTCAACCGGAGCCAACCCTTATTTTCCTTCCAATTTATCTGTCGAAATATTTTCGTAGAATAAAATAAAGTCTTCAGAACCTTCAGTTTACTTTGCTGCTCGATCATTTTTTGCCACTCAATAGAGCTAAATGTATGATGTGCCTGCTCACTCCTTGCACCATTTACAAGGACTTTGAGACACTGGATTTCATGACAAAAAAAGAAATCAAATAAATATTCCCTGTAGGTCTTTAAGGAATAGCTTTTCCTTTTTTTACTCCAGTTTGGTGGAATCAAAAATTGGCAAACATACTCCTCGACCAAGGTTGTGTGATAAGACATGTGGTTTTTAGGACTCTTTACGCTATCGTCAACAGGTTCAACTTCATCTGTTAAAAAGCTATTAACATATATTACATCATGAAAAATACTGCCCATAAAATAATTTCTATCCGATATATCTGCCATGGACGCATCGTACATTTCCCTTCCCGCTATAAATATAAATTTTGCCTTAGCGCTTGTAAAAAAATGTTTGAGGTTTGCCAGCAGTCGGACAACAGCTTCTTGATGATTTTTTATGGAACTCTCATTTGCAGAAATGGGCTCAATATTTTCTTCACTCTCTTTGTCCTGCAACGTTTTATTCTCGTGTCTCCCTATCTTATCCAATTCATCCATAATAATAATAAACTCTGGACGGTTCAATATTCTAGGTATTTTATCAATTTGTTCAAAAATGTTAAGCAATTCTGATTCGATTTCTTTAACACCAGCTATTGGGTACTTTTTTTTGTTATGGGAAAACATCCGGAATATGGATCGTATATTTCCAATGTCTTTTCCCTGCTCTTTATCAATTTGAGCATCAATCCTGTCATTAATTTCTTCAAGTTTTTTTCGGACAATTGAATGTGATGGAACTCCTAACGGCTGAAAGGACGCAATGAAGGAAAGCATATACCAGAGTGTGATAAAATAGAGGACGAAGAGGTAGTTGGGAATGGCCGAAAAAAATAAAAAATCATTTTTTAAAGGAATTATTTCCAAATCTACGCTCCCTAGTAGACCAGCTTTTAGTTTCAACTGCTTGAGTAAATCAGAGAACAACGGAATTGCTAAATGATATCGAGCTTTTTGATAAAATTGAACCAAAAAATTGTCGACATAACCTAACGTTGCTCTCCAAGTAAGAGAAGATTGCGAGATTTCACCATTTTTATGTTGTTCATTCAGCCTCGCGACGAATTCTGAAAAGAAACTGTTTGGATCAGCATTTTTTTCTTGGGACGGCAAAATTTCATTAAGATGGATTGCCCGAATGAAATCGTTATTTGCGTTTTGGATTTTTTCACTAGAAGAAACAATTTGAAGTAAAACAAATAGAAAAATGAATTTGGTCACCTTAGTAGAAAGGTTAAAAGGAAGACCCCAGAAAAGACTATCGACTTTTTTATATTCGTACAGGACCTTTTTAGTGAGTATTTTTAATATTTCAAGTTCACGTAAATTCTCCTGGCCTAAACTTATTCGAATGTGAATTCGCCGTGAGTAGTTAATAGTATCCCGAAGTTTCGCTTTCAATTTTTCAATAACCTTTCCAAAATCCTCGAAAGACTTGTTCAAAATCGAAATAAGAAAGGCAACAAGAGTTAAATAAAACAATAATGAAAGAAAGTGTATAAGTACTGCATCAGTAAGAGTGACCTGCGCAGAATGAAAATTTAGATCGAGTCCGTGGATGAAAGGCTTAACTAGGAATACTGGCGATGCAACACAAAAGAGGTCTTGTATAAGATAGTAATGATTAAGTTTGGGGTATTTTTCGGGTCGAATTTCAAAAGCATAGATTGCATTTTTAAAAAATAGCACAAGGTTACTTGTTGCCTTAACTTTGATGTCATTCTTATATCGACTGGTTTCTGTCAACCAAACCCAAGTCACTGCATATGTCAAAAGAGCGCTAAAATGAAAGGTGCAGGATACTGATACATTGTATGACCAAATCATTTCAACAAGCATTGCTATTGGGACAATCACTACATAAAACCGAGAACGAGCTTCAGCATTGTCTGTAATCTTCAGGGCAAGCTTCACAATGACAAAGGAAAACAATATCAAATATGGATCCGCGCCAAAATAATAATATGACTGGAATTCATATGGAAATAAAAATCCAGGGAGAAGTTTAACATACCAAAGTATAGCTATCAATGTAGTAACTGAACCAATTCGAATGATGCGATTTCTGATTCGATCTCCCAGAAGTGTTGGAGACAATTCATCAATCACTTGATTAACCAAACTTGACTTCCCAATCCCTCGGTACCCTGTAATTAAATACGCACCAGATCGAGTTTCACCTTTAATAAGTAAATCTTTGATCCTTTCTTTCAGTTTTTTTCGGCCGATAAACCTATTGCTTGAATTTGAACCCTGTGAGGGGCTATGAATAAACGAATAGTCATGGAACTCTATGTAAATATCCTTCATATAGGATAAGTATCGATTTAGCTTCATTGTGTATTAATTAGAATTAAAGTCCGGCAGAATTTTTGAAAAGCTCTTGCAATAAATACTCCTCACAACGTGCCCGACATGCCCCTGTAGTTCAAATATAAAAAAAGCCCATCACTCGTCATTGCTATGACATGGTGATGGGCTCAATACTAAGGTAGGCAAGGTCGAGCAGTTTTCCAAACATCAAAACTAGGCTCCATGCCACGTCATGCTTAGAATTTTTCTGTACGTAACTTAATTCATCAATACTCGACAAATTCTAGTTAATTATAACAGTTAAAAATTACAACGTTTATTTTTCCGCTTCTCCGGTATTTGAAATCCTAAAGAACTTTTGGTTCCTCTCCCAATCCCTGATCTAATACCCTGATAGTACTTAAGATTGGGTTACGCTCGCCTCTCCTTCCTATTTGACTTTGAGGAATACACACTGAAATGAAAGGTCTTCCTGAGATAAATTCTTTGCTAACCTCAGGCGATTGACGCTTACCAAAGCTCTTATATAACCTTATCTCGGTCATGCCCCATTCAAGGGTCTAAGGTGGCAGTAAAGACAATCTCATGTTTGTTATCTTTAGAGTTTTTGTTTTCTTGATGTGGAAGTTAAATACGACTCATGGTCTTTTCACCTCGGTGCAAAGACGTCTGACGCCCTCTGGTACTTATCTATCGGTTTACTTTGTATTAAACTTATCCTCCAATATTTTCATGTAATAACCTCCTACCACACTTCTTGCTTGAAAGCCCACCATCTTGCCAGTCTTGGTCTCATGCCAATCACTCAGGGGAACACGTGATGTGGTATGTGAAGTATAATGATAGATCGGGTCAATAATCGCTTTGAAATCTTTGGGATCATTGGCCATTACAGATGTCCAGATTACCCAATCGGATTTTGTGTATGTCGCCCGGCTATCGAGTGGCAATCCAAACTCATTCTGCTTGCTCAAATAATATTTTACTTCGATATCAAACACCTCTTTCGGAAAATAATTCAAGTTCATAACCTTGTCCCAAACCAAATTGTACTTCTGGCTCCATGTGCCTTTCTTATCGAACGTCAAGGCATAGTGATCACCATCTTTTGCCATCTCCATCCATTTGATTACGAATCCTCTAGCGATTGCATCATAATTTTGGTAGGTAGCTGTTTCACCCATTTGCTTTGCTAGTTGAGCATAAGTTTCAAGTGCAACAATTGCTTTAGCTGACAGATTTATGTTACGAGCCAAATGCCCGGCAAAGTCATCGGTACACAGTTGGTTGGCTGGATCAAATCCTTCTTTGGTGAGAAAATCCGCCCAACTGTTTAGTGTACTCCAATGTTTTTTTGCATAATCAGTATTGCCTTCGGCTTTACAGATAGCTGCGGCTAAAATCATCATGTTTCCACATTCTTCTACGGGCATATCTTCACCGTAGGTTTGTCCATTTGCCAATGGATAGGTACCCAGATCATGAGCAGGAAAAGGCTTTGTCCACTTTCCGCTTTCGCTGTAGTAAAAAATACCATTGAGCATCCCTTTCATTAATTCGGGATTGTAAACCAGAAACAAGGGGGCGGAAGGATAGGTTACATCAACCGTATTGATCGATCCGTTGCTAAAATTCTCCTTCGATAAAAATAAAATCTCACCCTGCGGACTTCTTACTAACTTATGTGCAGAGATGCTTTGACGATATACCAACTCACAAAGTCTGGCATATTTTTCGCCACCTGCTTTATTCGCATCATTGTAAATCATTTTATTTATTTTATCACACTTCTTGATGATTGACTCATAATCCGTTAATGCCAATTCAAGCTGTTGTTCGATGGTGTTGCCTGAACTCAGTTTCCACCATGGTAAGAGGTTCGTGCCAAAAAACTGAATGGAATACAAATCATCATACGCGAGCATAATAACTTGCTCTTTCACATCCGAACCGATATTACCCATATCAACTGTCGTATTCAATGTCAACTTCTTCCCCTTCAAAACATCAGAAGTATTCTTCTGAAAGGGATCGGTATTTTGATTTACAGATTGTTTTACATTACTACCTTCCGGTGTCGCCACATACATATAGCCCCAGTCGATACGTAAGTCATCTCCTTTTTTTTTCAAGATTGGCTGTTCAGTTGTGCCTGCCTTTAAAATAGTCAACTGGTCTGATTTGTATTTCGATACCGTGATCTCTTCGGAACCTGTATTGGCCGCGATGTTGGTGGATGCTCCAAAATCCAATTCCACTTGGTGCGATTTGCCATCTGTTGATTTTACTTTGGCACTCATGTAAGAAACAGGCCGCGCAAGGATATCAAGTTCATCAATAAGCAATGGTGAAGTGAAGGTGAGCTCTAAATCTATTTTCCCGCAAGTGAAATCATAAATGGTTTGGGTGGCATTTACCTTGACGCTTTTTTGCTGTGCAGGTTTGATGGTTTGTGGTTCTGTCGGGATCACTCTTTCCACAAAACCAAAATCCAGTTCGGCCCCACCGCCTGTGTTAACTACATGAATGGCGAATATATTCTTTCCGTTTTTCAACTTAGCTTTCATATCGTCTGATAACGGTAAGATGCGGTATCCGCTGGCACAACAACCCGATTCATAAATCAAGCTGCCATTCAGATAAACTTTTATATCATCGTCATATTTCATTTTGAGCAATGGGTTATTCAGGCTCACCTTGTCTATTGTAAATTCACGGAGCACCCAAATGTCCCTGCTCGTCCACATCGTTTTTGACTCACCTTCCTTGTTACCGAATGGGCCTATGCCAGTCTTCCATTGACTTGCATCAAAGTTTTCTTGGATCCAATTGGCAGCAGGTTCGGTTTCAGAATATTTACATTCATAGTTCACATCATCACTGGCAGGCAATATATTTTTATATGCATCTGGCTTGTTGCCGAGAAAGCGATAAACATGTCCATCAACTTTCAAATGACCCATCAACGAGTGGTCAACGCCTGTCCAATGTTTAGTCGGTGAACTGTTTAGGGCGTCAACATTCGACCATATACTGAAATAAGGATCGTGAGTGATGAGTGGATAAGAAGGTGCTTTGGTGTTTTGTGCAAAGGCTGTTAGGACAACGAGGTTTAATAAAATGGTGAAGGTGAGTAGTGTGCTTTTCATTTGATGGCTAAAATTATAGTAGAAAATTTAAATGTTATTGAACTTTACAAAAAATCAAATTTCTGTGGATCTCTCGTAACCTAAGTTTTAGGTGCCGAAGAAAATCAATCGTTTCTTACATCCCAAATGGGTTTGCTCAGAATTTGAAGCTTGTTGCTAAAAGTCATTATTGGTTGGGTTGCCATACCGTTGCGACTGCCGCGTGGACGAATCCATATAAATACCATTTTTGCTGAATTCACCACCGACAAACATTTGCTTTGTTTTTGTTCCTTGCAGGACAAGTTTTAAGAATATCCTTTTTGGCCTCCGGACAGCAATACGATCCACAAAGTATTCCTTGCCACCCATTGAGGAGGCTACACAGAGTCACATAATATTATAGTGTAAGCATGCTCAATGGGGTTTCGTGATAATAGCGTTCTTCACTCAATACTAAAAGTTCCTGCCTCAATTTCTGATTTAATCATTCTACAATTTGCTGATACTGGAATTTTAGATTGCTCATTTATAATGATTGGTTCTCATAGTATGTCATAGTTTATAGCACGCAATAATCATAAAAAATGTAAAAACAGAACATGTCTATTTTACATTTTTATTTATCCAAATTGATTTTTCGTTGAAAGAATGGAGCTCAGTTAGACGTTCAGCCTATCAATCTAGTTTCAGTCTAATCCTATTTTTGAATATGTGCGAACTAGAACTCGAACCGGAGTAGTACTATGTATTAATTGAGATAATTGAAATTCTACTTCATCGTTGTTGTGACAACCGTTTATGAGTCAAAAGACCCCATTCCCATTAGCGGTCTACACCAATTGAGAGTTCCTCAGTTTCTCCTTACTAAGGCGCGATGATCTATTAGAATAAATGAATTAAGTCCAATAATAATTACTGATCAATCAGTATGGCCTTCCGAAATCTCCTGCTTGACCATTTTGATTTTTGTCAGAAAGCACAAAATAAAAACCAAAAGGACCATGTTTTCCAAAGTCAAATTAAACTCTCTTCGCATACTCAGCTAATGAAAACGATTGCGAAAATATTGGTTTGAAAACGATTGAAAAAATGACTTTAGAAATTGTTGAATATCCCTCGGTATTGAGTCGTGGTCCTTAAAGCAGACCTCTTGCTCATTTTAATCTTTATTAATTTTTGAATAAGCACTAAATACACAAGCAATATATATATGAATAAAATTTACAAAATTCTGATTTCCTGCATCGTCATTGCAGTTTCGCTCCATACTGTCGCAGCTCAATCTATAATTGTCTCAGGTAAGGTTACTGATGAGTCTGGCGTAGCTATGCCCGGAGTGAATATAATTGAAAGAGGCACTACTAACGGTACTACATCAGATGCCGATGGAAAGTACTCATTGAGTGTTTCACAAGGAAACGCAGTATTGGTTCTCTCTTTCATAGGCTATACTAATATGACTGTTGAGGTGGCCAATAGAACTACTATTGATGTCTCATTGATTTCGGATGTCAAAAGTTTAGAAGAAGTGGTGGTTGTGGGTTACGGAACCCAGCACAAAAAGGAGATAACGGGTGCGGTCGGCCAGATCAGTGCTTCAGAGCTGAAAGATATACCGGTGGCGAACATTGGGCAAAAATTACAGGGTAAGCTTGCCGGAGTTCAGATCAATCAAAATGATGGTACACCAGGAGCGGAGATGTCGTTTCGCATTAGGGGAGCTGCCTCTATAAATGCAGGTAATAATCCCCTTGTCGTTATCGATGGGTTTCCCTCTATAAGCGGGCTACAAGTTTTAAGCCCCGATGAAATTGAATCCATTTCGGTCTTAAAAGATGCTTCAGCAGCAGCGCTCTATGGATCGCGGGCAGCCAGCGGTGTTATTCTGGTAACAACAAAGCAAGCCAAAGAGGGTCAAAAATCCTTAGACTTCAGTGCCTATTACGGTCTCCAATCTGTCGGTGATCGTGGTAAGCCCGACCTTATGAATGCGCAAGAATTTGCCCAGTTTAAAAAGGAATATTATGAAGACCAAGCTATATACGAAGGCTACACCGGCGGCGTTCCTGCTGTTTATCAAAACCCCAGCCAGTATGCAGATAAAAGTGGAACGAATTGGTTCGATATTTTACTGCGCGATGCGGTTGCTCAAATGTATAACCTTTCTTTTAAGTCGGGAACCAAGGATTTTAAATCGGTGGTCAATCTTAATTACAACAAGCAAGAAGGGGTTATGCTCAATTCTTATGATGAACGTTTTACGCTCAGGACCAATAATATCTATACCGCCTCGGATAGATTAACGCTGGGCGCGAATCTTGAGATCTCCTATGGCAATAACCAGGTGGTATCGGGTCTGGGCAATGGTCGCAACATTATTCAGAACGCATATTTGATGGACCCTTCTTTGAACTATAAGAATCCAGACGGTACCTACCCGCTTTCCTATAGTCAGCCTGGAATGTTCGGCTTTCCTAACTTCTATTTGGTATTACAACAGCGTGAAAACAAAAGAAAAGCGACAAGGGTAATTGCCAACGGATTTGCCGAGGTAAAAATTATTGATGGCTTGAAATTCAAGTCGAGTATCAACATAAATACCAATAATGAAATCAACCGGAGTTTCACACCTTCAACAGCCCAAGGAAACGGATATGGGAATGTACCTCCTCAGCCTGCCACGGGTAGCTATGGTACCTATTATGCATTAACCTGGCTGAGTGAAAATACTCTGAACTACAAGAAGACCATCGGAGGAGGCCACAACATAGATTTACTGGCCGGGTACACCGTCCAAAAATATTCTCGTGAAAACAGCAGGATTAATGCCAGCCAATTTCCGGATGACAACATCCATTGGATAAACGCAGCCAACACGCGTATCGGAAGTATTGACGGCAACAATTTTGGCCAGTCATCTTTACTATCCTATTTAGGAAGATTGAACTATGACTATAAGGGCAAGTATTTAGTCTCATTTGCTTTCCGCAGGGATGGTTCTTCGAGGTTTGGCCCGAATACCAAATACGGAAATTACCCGTCTGTTTCGGTAGGCTGGGTGGCTTCTGATGAGGAATTTATTGAGGGCATAACGCCAATCAGTTTCTTGAAACTACGCGGAAGCTATGGAAAACTAGGGAACAACAACATCGGAGATTATACGTACTTGGCTTCCGTCATTACCAGAAACTATGTATTTGGAAATCAACTTACGACGGGTAAAGCGCTCGGAGGTTTAAGCAATAATAACTTAACCTGGGAAACCACAACCAGTTATGATTTAGGGTTGGACCTCGAATTATTTGACGGGCGTATTTCTTTCACCTACGATTATTATTGGAAGAAAACAGATGGCTTATTATATGCCATAAATCTTCCTGTGCAATCAGGCTTTGACAATGTTCAATCAAACGTTGGACGGTTCGATTTCTGGGGCCATGAATTCACCGTTTCAACGAAAAACCTAACCGGCGCATTGACCTGGAATACCGACTTCAACATTTCGTTCAATCGCAATACTGCCAAGCAACTTGGTACCAACAATGCGCCTATCGGTGGCTATGGAGAATATTGGGATGACAATAGAACGGCGTTAGGTAATCCGTTGGGGTTATTTTATGGTTACATCAATACCGGTGTATATATGACACAAGAAGAATTTGATACGCAACCACACGGAGCTTCTTCTGAAGTAGGGACGGCAAGATTTAAAGATGTGAGTGGCCCGAACGGAGTTCCTGATGGCATCATCGATAGTAACGACAGGACGTGGATCGGTAACCCCAATCCAGATTTTGTATACGGTATTACGAATACATTTGGATACAAAAACTTTGACCTGAGTATTGTCATCGCGGGAACTGTTGGAAATGACATTGCAGATGATGCCTTTCAATCTACTGAAAATCTTGACGGGGTATTTAATGTACGGCAAGGGGTAGCGCGCCGGTGGAGATCACTGGATAACCCTGGTGATGGGGTCTATCCAAGAACAAAATCGGGTACTACCGTTGATTTTCGCAATTTCACTAGCAGGCAGGTCTTTGACGGATCGTATTTGATGGCAAAGAATATTACACTGGGCTATACGTTGCCGAGTACCAAATATGTAAAAAGTGCCCGAGTATTTTTTAGTGTACAAAATGCTTTTACACTCACCAAGTACCCTGGAATGAACCCGGAAGTGAGTACGAATGGTCTCAATGGGTTGAGTCTGGGACGCGACTTTACGGCTTTCCCAATTGCAAGAACGTTTTCAGTAGGCGCTAACCTTAGTTTTTAAAATCAAATACTATGAAAAATCTATTTAGATATATTCTCCTTATTGTCGTTATGGGGTTGTCATCTTGTGAGGAAGACTTCTTGAACCTAACACCTGAGACTTCTCTTAGCTCTGCTTCATTTTTTACCGATAAAGCACAGTTCGATCAGGCCGTGGCCGGGGCGTATGAACCCATGCGGGCGGTGGTACTAGCCAATATTTTTATGGATGAAATGCGCTCTGACAATACATTCTTTACCAGATATGGTGCCGACAGGGGTATGGATCTAGCGGTCGAATCGCTGCCTTTATTTACAGACGATGCAAATGCGTCCACACGACCCAGCTCGTTTTCCAGTTTATACACGACTGATTATGTGGGGGTTTCGAGGGCCAATACAATTTTGTCAAGATTAAAATCATCTTCGTTAACGCAACCGGATAAAGATGACATTTCCGGACAAGCATTATTCCTGAGAGCTTTTTATTATTATAACCTCGTACAACATTTTGGTAAAGTACCTTTGCAACTCGAAGAATTAGCTTCACCGGAGGATGCCTTTAAACCAAGGAACTCTGTTGATGAAGTGTACGCACAAATAGTTGCAGATCTGAATGCGGCAATTCCGTTGCTCCCGGTTGCTACAACTTTTCCTCAATCCGGCAAAGCAAGCAAAGGAGCTGCAAAAATGTTACTGGCCTATTGCTATATGTCGCAACCTGCTAAAGATTATCCTGCTGCTGAAGCGGAGTTAAAGGATATTACCAATATGAGTTATTCTTTGTTGCCAAATTATGCCGATGTATTTGATCCAACCAACAAGAACAATGCTGAATCAATATTTGAGGTTCAGTATTTATCAGATCTTAGCAATGGCCAACAAAGCGATTTTGCCTGGAGATTTGCTCCCAAAACTACGAACCCGGATTTTCTTTTTCCGGAATCGAAAGGAAGCCGCATGAACATCTTTAGTGGTTGGAATGTCCCGACCCAAGAGATGGTTAGCTCTTACGAACCGGGTGATCTTAGATTGGACGCATCGGTTGCCGTTGTTGAAGGTACTATCAGTGGGGTTGAAGATTTTACAGCCACGGCTTTGAAAAGTGTCGATGGTTATACTCCTACTCCCGGGGTAACATACTTTTATATGATTAAAAAGTATTATCACCCTCCATACATAGGAGCACAATTCAATACTCCAGAAAACTGGCCAATATTCCGTTATTCCGGAGCCTTATTATTGTTAGCGGAATGTTTGGTAAATGAAGGCAAAGCTGGCGAAGCACTTCCCTATCTAAATATGGTAAGGAGCAGGGCTGGTCTTCCCGATGCTACATCAGCAACGGCTGATAATGTTGCCGATGAAATGCGTCATGAATTGGCTTTTGAAAACCATCGCTGGACTGACCTTATCCGCATCGGAAAGGCCATTGAGAAATGCACTGCAAAAGGCGTGGCATTGAAAGCGATTCCTGGTAACGGCTGGATATTGGCAAACGCCTTTAATGTTACTCCTGATAAATTAATTTATCCGATACCAAACAGGGAAATAACAATAAACCCCTCGCTGGCACCACAAAACCCGGGTTATTAATTTTAATTATAAAGCGGGTAATAGATTGTAACTCACTTTCTGTTACCTGCTTTCTAATTTTAGAAGGCATTGTAGTAAATTCCTTGAATGAAGTCAATTCCATACCTGTTGACGATGGATGGCCTTAGCGTGAGACAGCAGCTGCAATCTTCTTTGGATATAATTCCAATAAGTTGATCGATCGACTCAATGACCTAAACAAAATGGTTATTCTCTCACCAACGGTCGGCCCATTCCATCTGGCCATGCTTAAAATTATTAACAAATAAAATCGTCGTACACTTTTCTGGCACATTCATTCGCACAAAATAAAATTAATGTCAAATGTTAATGATGCGCTACTGATCTGAGTAAAAAAGCCAGATGAAACATCAAATTATAAACCGAGTAAATTCAAGTTGCATGGTTGTACAAAAAATCCTTTTACCAGTATGAAAAGTTATTTTATCCCATCAGTATTCTTCTATTTTTTTATTTGCATAACGGCGTCGGCACAAACTATTTCCTACATTGATGGGAGGCCGTCTGCTTCCTTACGTTTGGAGTGTAAAGACGAGGGGATTGTTCTTCGGCATGGTGATGGCATAGATAGTTGTGATACGTACGGAGCGAGAGAAGCAATTGTCAATAAAGTAGGTCACACCTATTACCTGTTTTATGATGGGGCAGGAAAAGATGGATGGATGGCATGTTTGGCGGAAAGTTCTGATTTAAGAAACTGGATAAAGAAGGGTGCCATTCTTCAATTAGGGGATTCCACAAAAAGTGATTTTAAAAGTGCATCGTCTCCTTGGGTAATAAATAGTAATGGGCTATGGCACATGTTTTATTTGGGAACACCAAACACTTCACCTCCACCCGACCGTATCCCTGCTTTTCCCTACCTCACTATGAAGGCCCAGGCCAAATCCTTAGAGGGGCCGTGGATTAAACAATATGATGTAACTCCGTTTATTGTCCAGCCCAAAAGTTTTTATGCGGTAACTTCCAGCCCTGGATTTATTGTTAGGATCAAGGATGAATTTTTACAATTTTTTAGCGGTTCATCACAAGACGAAAATGGCATAAAAAGAACACTAGGTTTAGCCAGAACAAAGGATCTTAACGAAACTTGGGAAATTGATGCTAACCCCCTATTTCCACCCACAGAGCAAGTAGAAAATTCTTCACTCTTTTTTGAGGAGAAAAATAAAACCTGGTATCTATTTACTAATCACATAGGGTTAACCAAAGAGAGCGGTGAATACACAGACGCTATTTGGGTTTACTGGACGAAAGACATCTATCATTGGGAAGGAAAAAATAAGGCCGTTGTCTTAGATAAGTTTAATTGCTCTTGGGCAAAGGGCGCGATCGGTATGCCAACCGTAATTCAGGTTGGAAATAAATTAGCGATGTTGTATGATGGCGTTGAAGGAAACAGCACAAGTCACATGAAAAGGGATATTGGTTTGGCTTGGATGACCTTACCTTTAAAAATTAAATAGAATCGTTTTCCGATACAATATTTCAAATACATTGAAGCAACCGATGCCCAAAAAATCAGATTTAAAAGTTTCAGGTTATAAGGAAGAAGTTCACTAAATGCCGATAAAAATGAAGTGCCTTGATGTGAATAGCAGCATTCTTCTCCTTTATCAGAAAGTACAAAAAATAAACCAAATAGGTAAATAGTTGCCGATATCGTTTGCTATAGTTTTACTGTCGTATTATTTATTAATATTCCCATTACAATATGAAAACCAGTTTATCACCACAAAACATTGAACAATACCGCAAGGACGGCTTTTTAGTCATAGAAGATTTCTTATCTCTGGAAGAGCTACAATTCTGGCGCACAGCGCTTGAAGAAGCCGTTGCAAAAAGGAATGGCAATAAAATGCCCGACCGCAAAGAAGTTTACGGAAAAGGCGACAATGCTGACAAAGCATATTTTGATAATGTCTTTGACCAACTCATCAACCTGTGGCAGGACAATGAGAAAATTAAAAAGATTATGCTTGATGAGCGGATCGGCAAAATGGCAGCAGAATTAGCAGGTGTTGATGGAATACGGATATGGCATGATCAGGCGCTCATTAAGAAGCCGTGGGCGAATCCGACCTCTTGGCACTTGGATACTCCTTACTGGTCGTTCAGCGACCGCAGAGCCTTATCGATCTGGGTGGCGCTTGATGATGCGACGTATGAGAACGGTTGCCTCTTTTTTATTCCAGGCTCCTATCACCGAACACGATTTGATAACCCAGGCATAGGCAAAAACATGGGTGCGATTTTCACAACGTACCCAGAATTTAAAGCAACGAAATCTGTGGCTGCTGCGATGAAGGCAGGTAGTTGCTCCTTTCATAATGGTCTTACCATTCATGGTGCACATGCGAATATGACACCTGGATTTAGAAGAGCGATGACGTGTGCCTTCATGCCTGATAGTAGTACGTTTAACGGCATACAAAATATTTTAAGTGATGAAGTGTTTAAGAGCCTTAAGCCAGGTGACTTATTGAACAACGATGCCATAAACCCATTGATTTATAGCCAGCAAAAAATAATTTCTGTGTTTTAGGTTAGATGAATCTATTCCTCGTGGAATAGTCGAGGCATTTCTAAAAAACATTTTTTCTTTCTCCAATCGGAAAGGAAAGGGATGAGGTCACCAAAGAATTTAGTTTAGAGATAGCCTCAAGTTAGAAAGGAACCGTTCGCAAAAACAATTCGTACTTCGTAATTTTTTATCCACATGAAACACTTTAACCTTATTCTCTTATTCTTTTTTATTGGGATAGAACTTTTACAAGGACAGAGTCACAACGTGTCTCCTACATCTAAAATCGCTGAACCGTACCCACCCATCTCCGCGAAGTTTTCGGGTAATGAGATAGCGCTATCGCCTGATCCTCTTGTGGGATACAGATGGGAAAAGCCTTCTGCTGATGATAATCTTGAAATCTATATTTTATATCCCAAATCGATATCTTCAGATTCTCCGAACAATGTTCAATTTGGTAAGGGCAATACAGTACCAATCAAAGTAGATGGTACGTGCAACCTCATGTTTGATTTTGGAATGGAGAATGCCGGATGGATTGAATTCGATAGTCCTGATCTTTCTGACAGCGTAGAAATGAGCATCAGCGAATACAATCAGCCGCCTGTTTACGCATCCAATTATCCAACAAAAACGTTGTCCCCGAAAAAGTATGGGAACACCTATCGTCTTGAATTGAACAAAGATTTGTATGAAGGAGTACGGTTTGGTTGGATTCACGTGCGATCATTTTCAAAAGCCTGGCATATCACTGCGGTACGATTGGTCTGCCAGATAAGGCCCGCCAACTACAATGGAAGTTTTTTATGCAGCGATACGCTGCTCACACGTATATGGTACACGGGTGCCTATACAGTAAAGTTAAATCTGCTCAAAGATTATTTAGGTGCCATTTTAATGAATCGTGGTGATAGGTTTTCCTGGACTGGTGATGCACACCCTGCTCAAGCGGCTTCGATGGTGGCCTTTGGAAATTATGATTTTGTTAGGAAAAATATTGCCTACACCTCAACGCAGAGCAACGGTATAAGGAGCTATGCGCTCTATTGGGTATTGAGTCTGATGGACTATTACAGATACACCGGAGACACCGAAACACTTAAGAGCTACATCGGTAATGCTTGTGAAAAGCTAGATGATGCCTACAAGGTTTATGGAACTAATCCCAACTTGGAATATTTCGGATGGGACGAGCGGTTAGGGGCCGGCTTTGAACACCCGAATATTCCAGAATCACAGAATGCGTACAAAATGCTTTCGATACGTGTATGGAAAGAATTTTCAGCAATCATGGGCGCGTATGGCCGCACAGACTTACGAGACAAATACAACAACTATGCAACTGAAAAAATAACTGCCTTAAAGAAGAATGCTGCATGGTATCAGCCTTTTGGTCTTCATGCAGGTGCCGATGCCGTTACAACCGGCCTCTTGAGCGCAGACGAAAAAAAAGCGATTTATGAAAAGAGTTTTACTGATAAAGTAAATCGCATCTCTTATTCTCCTTTCAACCAGTATTTTGTAATACAGGCGTTTGCCTTAATGAACAAGTATGATGACGCTTTAGGAACTATACGTGATCTATGGGGCGGCCAGATAAAATATGGAGGCACTACTTTTTTCGAAGATTACCGCCCGTCATGGAACCAATTGGTTGGTACGAATGGTCCAGTACCCAGCAATCAATGTGGCTTCACCAGTCTGTGCCATCCATGGGGTGCCGGTGTTACAAAGTGGCTCAGCGAAGAAGTACTCGGAATAAAGCCGACCTCACCTGGTTTTGCTACTTTTGAAATACTTCCGCACCTTGGCCGAACACTTACAAACGTCTCAGGAAAAACGCCAACTCTACTGGGAGATATAAGCGCAAGCTTTAATGTCTCCACCGGAAATTGCTCGGTATCTTCGCCCGCTGGAACGGTTGGTAGAATTGGTATTCCAAAAGCTGAAAAAAAAATCTCTACTATAAAAGTCAATGGTATTCTTGCGTGGGATGGTACGTATCATTCGGTTGCTGGTATTGGTGGTGCAAGCGAAGATGCGCAGTTTGTTTACTTTACAGGTGTACTGCCCGGTACCTATTCAATCGTTGCGGCTTATAGTGGCACTACACCTCTCTATTCCGAACCTATCGAGTTCTATCCGGCGCGTTGCGTCGGAATGGATTCAACAACTGGCGGGAATTGGGGAGGGGTTTACGGGAAAGATGGATATGTGTTGTGCAACTATAATGGTAACGGCAGCGATAAAAAATCCTTGCCATCTTACGTCTCATCTGTTAATTATTATAAGGTAAAGGACGGCAATGGCCAGCCCTTCCATGTTGTGTGGCAATCACATACCAGTGATCGCAGGGCACTGGCCCCAAATGCAACCAACAGTTTTCCCAGAGAGGCAGCTTGCCTATATGCAGCGGACGCAGATCAGATTGGATATACTTTTACTTCCACGATTGACATAAAAGGTACACACGACTATAACGTATCGCTATACTTTCTTGATTGGGACAATAAGGGAAGAAGAATTTCGGTTGAGATGTTCGATGCAGAAACATCGAACCTGATTACACCTGTAAAGATAGTGGAGCGTTGCTTGGGTGGTGCCTACCTGACCTATTCCTACAACAAATCAGTGAAATTCCGGATTAACATTGTTCGTGGTGATAACCCTGTATTGAGTGGAATATTTTTTGACCCCAATTCAGCAGGAGTTTTGAATAAAAAATAAAAATGCGAACTAAACGATGAGCGCATCACAATTTCTAAAAAAGTCATGCATCATTTTATCTGTTGCAACCCTCCTTTTGTGCCCTAGTGAAGGTTGCTTAGCACAAGTCAAAGTGCCAAAAACCATTACTGCTCTCAACAAGACAGTGGGCGGTAAAATTGTGAATGACACAAAAAATAAAGTTGTTACCTTGAGTGATGGAAATAATCAAATCCAACTTCGATTAAATTATAGCGGCAAGTGCTTGCTAGATGATGTGCGCATCAGAGGGTCGCAGAATATCGTTTCTCCTGCTACAGGTGTCTGTTCTGCAATTAAAACTGCCGGCCAATGGTTCACCACGAGGGATCACATCGATACTCCCAATATTGTAGTGAAAGGAAACACCCTTACTGTAAGTAATATTAAGTACGGAGGATCGGGTGTTAACGTGACTGAGAAATGGACTTTTATCACCTATCAAGATCGCATAAGCTGGAGGATTAACCGCAATTACCTGTCAAATGCAACACTTGATGATACCTATTTTCCAGGCTGGGATTTTGCATCTTTGGATACCTGGACCGGTGCACTTCTTGATAACGGTGGTGTTGCCTGGTGCAAGTTCCTCGAAACAAATAACGCAACTCTAGGGCAACATGCAGCTACGATTTCACTGTGGAATAAGCAAAATAATGCTTGCTTGAGAATTATTCCGGACACCAGTAATAAACAAAATTTCGCTTGTCGTTTCAGTCACCAACCTGAAGGTGTTTTCACGCTCTGCCAAAGTGTAACTAAAAATGAGCTACTGCCAAAATATCAGCTACGTCGTTATCTAAGTGACAAACAAGATGTTTGGCAATCGTTTGACGTAAAACAGAACGATTCTATCAGTGTTACATTCGATCTCTATCCGTTGGCTTACGATGTTGAGTATGACCGAGGAACTTTTAAAGGTGTTAATGGCGAATCTATCCGGGAGATGATGCATACTATTGCCCGATATGGTGTCATCGATAAACGACACGTTGGTGGTAATGGATGGCGTAGTGGTTATATCTGTTTGCACGAGCAGTGGTGGCCTCAAATAGCATTGGCTTTGGGAGAACCTGACTATACAAATGCTATATCTGAATCTTACGACTATTTTCGCGACCATGCCGTCGAGCCTGATGGACGGGTAAAATCACGTTTTAAAGACACCCCTGGTGACAACATGCCCGGCACCTACGATACCAATGGTTTCTACGAGGCACAGTGGGGATACCTAATGGATAGTCAGCCTGATTATGTTATGGTAGTGGCAGAACAATTTCATAACACCGGAGATATGGCTTGGGTGATGAGGCAAAAGCAGACCTGTGAGAAGGTACTTGACTATTTGCTTAAGCGTGACACGAACCATAACGGATTGGTTGAAATGATGAATGATAGTCATACCGAAGGAAAAAGCAGCGATTGGATTGATATTATCTGGGCCTCTTATGAAAACGCATTGGTCAATGCCGAAATGTATAATGCACTCACCTTGTGGGCAGAGGTGGAAAACATTTTGCGCGACAGTGCCAAAGCAAAGGTATATCAAGCCGCTGCTGCCAAGTTGAAAACAAGCTTTAATAAACCCCTTGATCAGGGAGGGTTCTGGAATCCGCAGAAAAATTGGTACACCTACTGGAGAGACAAAGACAATTCCATTCACGGTGACAACCTCACCATGCCCGTAAATGTTTGTGCTATAGCCTATGGTTTGTGTAATGATACCTCGCGAATTGGAAAAATCCTTTCTCAAATGGAGGCAAAAATGAAAGAAGAAAACCTGTTTTCATGGCCGCTCTGTTTTTATCCTTTCGCTACGGGAGAGGGCGCTGCTGGACAATGGCCATTCCCCCAATATGAAAATGGTGATATATTTCTCTCATGGGGTGAGTTGGCCGTGAGGGCATATTCAAAATACAATCCATCAATAGCCTTAAAATATGTCAATAATATTTTAAACCAGTACGATAAAGACGGCCTTGGATGGCAACGTTATCTGCGCCAACCTGACTCTAAAACAGGCGAAGCTGTTGGAAGTGGCGATGATATTCTGAGTGGCAACTGCATGGCTGTAGTTGGGCTTTATCGTGATATTTACGGTATTCGCCCATTGTATAACGGCCTGTATCTTGAACCACACCTGATACCTGAACTTAATGGCACACGGCTCAATTACTGGCTTCGAAACCAGTTGTTTATTATTGAGTTAAGCATGAACGATTACGCAGTAACGGTCAATGGTGTGACCGTGAGCGATACGAGACCATTTGCGATTGATGATAAGGGAAACCGGTTGCCGATGAAATAAAATCCTGGTCAGGGTACAACACAATAAGATTTACCGAAATGGAAATAAAACTACTTAGCCCCTTATGGGGACATGAACACCTTAAGCTAGAAACATTTCTTGATAAAATAAAAGACGCAGGTTACGATGGAATTGACACCTGGCTACCGGATGATAAAGAAGACAAGCGAATATTATTTGATTATCTCCAACAGCACGAGTTGTATATTGTTACCCATCAGTATAGGGCAGAGGGGAATACCTTTAAAAAATTCAAGGAATCGTTCGTAAAAAAACTTCATGAATGTGCCGAGCCACATCCTCTGCTGATTAATTCACATACAGGCAAAGATTACTTTTCACTACAACAAAATCTCGAATTGATTGATGCAGCTGAGGAATTCTCTACAAAATCAGGAATACTTGTTGCCCACGAAACCCATCGGGGGCGTATGGGATATTCTCCACAAATGATGAGCGCATTGTTTGAAAAGAAAAGTGATTTTTTTATTACTGCCGACTTTTCGCATTGGGTATGCGTTACCGAAAGCATGCTGGACAATTTTATGGATGTACTTAGTCAAGCCATCATCCGAAGTCGCCACGTGCATGCCCGTGTGGGCTTCGAACAAGGGCCACAAGTTGCCGACCCCAGAGCACCCGAGTACAAATATGCTTTTGAAAAATTTCTGAGTTGGTGGGACCAAATTGTTTGTGCAAATCTGGAGGCTGCCCGTAAAATATTATCGATTACAACTGAGTTCGGGCCGATACCCTATATGCCAACAATTCCTTTTGCCAATAGTCCTTTAGCTGATCAATTTGAAGTTAACTGCTTTATCAAGGATTTTTTGCACGCTAGGTACTGTGGGAGTTAATTGTCTTTGTCATTTTTGCGAAAGTATTTTGGGGATACACCTATCTTCTTTTTAAATAATTTTGAAAAATAAAAAACTGAATCAAAACCTGTTTGCACTGCTATTTCATTGATATTCAAAATTGTTGTCGTAAGGTAATACTTAGCCCTTTCTAGCCGAAGGTTTAGGTGATACTGATTAGGAGATTCGCCAGTAATGCGCTTAAAAGCCTTTCTAAATGCTGAGTAGCCCATTGGTAGTTCTTTTGAAAGCTTCTCCATATCCAGTGCATCTTCCAATGAATCCTGCATGATGAATTTCGCTTTAGCGATGAGCTTGCTAACCGGATCATTGCCGTATTCATGATGCAGTGCTATGTTTTTGATCAAACCCAATATTTGCAAGGTGACACCCGCTATGTGTTGCGGAAAACCAGTTGCAGACGCTTGTACATTTTCAATTAAATTCTTAAAAAGTATAAGTATCTCTTTGTTCAATCCTAAATAAACAAAAGGGTTTTGTCTGTCATAAAAAACTTTTGCCATCAATTTCTCAACATAAAACCCATTGAACCCCACCCAGTATTCTTCCCAACCCTCTTTAGGATTGGGCTTATACCGATGCCAGATGCCGGGATAAAGAAAAAAACTAGTACCCTCAACTATATCAACCGGCTTGGATAAAGTAGAAGAACCAAATAAACCTTTCCCTCTTGAAATGAAGATAATATAATAGTCATTTAAAATGCGTCCCCTGTTCCATGTTAGCTGATGACTTTGCGGATGTCGCTGAGTGGGGTAATGGTCATGAGGTTTCACCTTCGAGTAGCCAATGGACGTAACGTAAATCCCCCAGTCTTTATCAAAAGAGGTTGGATTTATATATTTGAAATAACTTTTTTTCACCTCGATAAACTGACTATGCTTGTTTGCATTATCAAATGCACATTAAACTTAATTCCAAAAGGGAACGGAAGCAACCAATATTTTCCATTGAAATCAAAAAGTACAAATGAATTGTCAAAAAAAACATATTGCAGGTCTTCCTGACAGTTTTTGAACCTTGGAAACCTAGAGATGAGGGCATGACTTTACATTTTTTCGCATAGACCGGATGTAGTCCCTGATAAAGAAAACTATAATTGAAATATTTTATTCATCAACATCCATTTTCCTCCCGGCTTTGCGCCCAGACGCTGTTGATATTTCAACATTAGGGATTCCCACTCCTGCACTTTTTCATTTGCAGCATCCATGGCCTCTTTCTTTTCAAAAGAAAAATCATCTTCTGTTTCCAGAGTTGATCGAGTAGTGGTGAGCGTAAAATATTTTTTTAAATGAGGAATTAAAATAGAACCAAGGTTGTGTGCAAAACCCGATAGAAAAAAAAGTGACCTAATTAAAATAAATGCAAAGCGGTATGTCTTCCTGGTTAGCTTCCTAGATAGTCCTTCTCGATTTTTGCTCACGGAAAATTTGCTGTCTTTACAGGTTCGCCTAGTTAAGAAACAATTTAAGTACATAAGCGGCAGCCTTGTTTTTTTTATCCGGCAATTGCACCTCAAGACCTGCATCTGTTTGCTTGTATTGCAATGAGTTTTGCTCGCCGAGTAGTTGTACTTGCTTAATGCCGCCTTTGTAATGGCCGCTTCCGCTAGCAAGGCTTTTGATAACAAGTTTACTGTTTTCCGGCCAGCCTAAGGCCGTTGCATAAAGTATCTCACCTTTTGTTGTAAAACGAATATCTTCGGCGGTAAAAGGTTTTCCTTTTCCTTCGTTAAAGCCTTGAGCAGTTAGTGCTGCTGCTGCTTGTTGTGCTGGTCCTTCTCCGAATATTTTCCAGGGGCGAGTGCCGTAAATTGATTCACTGTTAATTTTCATCCACCTGCCGATTCCGTCGACAGTAGCGTGCTCCTTTTCGTCGATAGAACCATCGCCTCTAACTGGTACGTTTAGCAATAGGTTGCCGTTCTTGCTTACTACATCCACTAAAATCTGAATAACTGCCTGTGCAGATTTGTATCCATCCCGTTCATAAACCCCTCGGTCATAATGCCAATTTCCAATGCAGGTATCGGTCTGCCATACAAAAGGCTCAATACTATTGCTGGCTCCGCGTTCAATATCCCAGACCATACACTTACGTTGTTGTTCATCTAGAATTTTTCCATTGAGCACAGCTTGCAGTTTCCCAAACCTTTTAATGCTGTCGTTATACAGGTGCGCGGCGATGCGTAAGCCAGCATCATTTATCGGCCACAACGGTAGGGCAGTGTCATCAAAATATAAAAGATCAGGCTGATATTTATTAATTAGTTCGACTGTCCTGTTATAAAATTTTTCACAATAAGCCTTATCGGGAACATTAACGCCATTGCCCCAATTCCATTGCTTGTGTATACCGTGATCATTTCCGCTATCCTGGCTTAGCGGATGATTTTGAGCATACAATTCCTGCGGGTCGTAACCCTCCCACCATTTACCTTTGCCCGCAGCCTTAGTAAGGTTTCCATCATAAGGAACACCAGCAAATGGCCCACTTGCATCACTCCGCTGAGATGTTTCATACCAACTCCACGCATGGGCTGCATGCACCGTTACACCAAAAGGCAATCCGTGCGCTTTGGCAGCCTTTGCCCATCCTCCAATAAGATCTTTTTTAGGTCCGAGATTTACAGCATTCCATGGTTGATACGTACTGTCGTAATTGTCAAAATTATCGTGATGGTTTGCCATTGCAACGAAATATTTTGCGCCCGCGTTTTTGTAAAGTTTGACCAGTGTGTCTGGGTCCCATTTTTCAGCCTTCCATTCGTTAATTACGTCCTTAAAACCAACTTTGGAAGGATGTCCGTATTTCTGAATATGGTATTTATAATCCTCATTTTTTTCCTGATACATTTCCCGTGCATACCAATCTCCATGTTCCGGCTGGCACTGAGCACCCCAATGCGCCCATATGCCAAACTTGGCATCGCGGTACCAATCAGGAACTGTGTATTTTTCCAGCGAACTCCACTCCGGATTAAAAGGGCCATCCTGCATGGCCAGACTTTTAGGAGAATTGGTATCCAAACGATTACTATCTCTGGCGTATACTTTTGAAAGTCCCCAGGTGGCAGGTAATGCGGCAATCAAGGCTTTTATAACATTTCTTCTCTTCATTCTAAAATTGTATTTATGATGAATCTTGTGAATTTATGGAACTTAGAATTTAACCATATAAAAACTAAACAACGTATACGGTATACGATACACTGCTTATTAAAAAGAGACTGCAGAGCAATCTCTTTTTAATCATTTAATAACTAGGGAATTAATTAGGATAATAATCTCATCTATAAAATAATGGAGATTTAATAACCAGAATTCTGGGTCAAGTTCTTGTTGATGTCCCTTTCACTCTGAGGAATAGGCCATAATTCGTTAATGCCTTTTTTAAAATTTCTTTTTTGATAAATAAGGTAGCCTTCATTGTCAACAGGGAAAGCTGTATAATTTGCCGGATCGTTAGTAAGTTTCATCCCGGTAAATTGACGATTTAATTCTTCAGCAGCTATACCCCATCGAAGAATGTCATAGTACCTCAGCCCTTCAAAGGCAAACTCAACACGTCGTTCTCTTCTTATAATTTTTCTTAATTCTGTAGGATCAGTAGTAGTTACTGCGGGCATTTTTACAGCGTCCCGTCCGCGAACCTTGTTAATTGTTGCATCAAGTAATGCTTGGTCGATTGCTGCGCTTGATTCCAATTTTGATTCAAGGTAACTCAGAAGCACTTCGGCATAACGAATAATTGCCCAATTACCTCCGTAATTCATCAGGTTTCCGGAGAAACTTTCATCCATAAATTTATTGATACAGTATCCACTCCAATTGTACCTGGTGAATCTATCCGGTGAGTTGGAGTTCGGTTGTGATACAAAAGTTACTCCTTTAAATGTAGTTCTGTCCGAGATCATAATTGTATAATCCAATCTTGGGTCGCGATTATTATATGGATTATTTTTATCGTACAAAGGTGATACATCAATAGTTCTACCATCTATACATTCGAACTCTTTAACCAATTCGTTATACGGAGAATATTGATGCCAGCCACTGTAAAGCTCCGGATACACAAATTGCAAAACAACTTGCCCATAAACATCGGCTTTGTATTGTGAACTTAATATTGTCTCTTTATTTAGTTCATTGGCTTCCCAGAATATCTCCCTAAACCTAGGATCAATGCTATAAGTATTATTTTCGATGATTGTTTTATATGTATTTGCAGCATCATCCCATTTTTTATCAGCCATTTGTAGGCGTCCCAATATTGCTAATGCAGCACCGCTTGTAATTCGACCATCTTCATTGTCAGGACGAGTAATTGGAAGAACAGGGTAACTTTCTTTTAACTCGGTTTCTGCAAAAGCCCAAACATCGGCTTTCGGAGCCCGGCTAACGCTGTTAGCCTCAGCAATTTTAAGTACATTCTTTACTAAAGGAACATCACCGAAAAATAAAGCCAGGTTAAAATATTCGTATGCCCGAAGGGTACGGACTTCAGCAATCATGATGGCCTTTTTCGTTGCGTCCATGGTGATATTTTCTATATGATCAAGAAAATTATTACAGGTCGTTATTTTTTGGTATGAATGAAACCAATGTCCCGACGTCATCCCATTTGTCGAAGTAAGCGTTCCGTCTGTTACGCGATCTGGATTAAGTTCTTTCTCCGAGGAGTTTCCTGCCATAATATCCATATTTACAAGAGACCAGGGTGTCCAAAAATCATTACTTCTCCAACCGGCTTCAGTCCAATAGCAGCCTACAAGGGCAAGTTGGGCATCACTTTCTGTTTTCCAGAATGTACCGTCAGATGCGGCATCTAAAGGTTGTTTGTCAAAAAAATCTTCTTTGCAACCCGGGGTAAAAACTCCGAGCAAACCTAAAATAATCCATATTTTAGGTGCGAATGAATTGAAATATCTATTTTTCATTATAGTAATTTTAAACTATCTAAAAATGTGCATGCCATTAAAATTTAACATTGACACCAAATGTATAAACACTGGTGATGGGGTAGAACGGAGTATTGTCGCCTGTATTTTGATACATTTCCGGATCCCAACCTTTATAAAAATGATTCAACGAAAAGAGGTTTTGTCCGCTAACAAAAACTCTCAATTTGCTTATCTTAAGTTTCGAAGTCATACTACCAGGAAGGGTATACCCAATCTGCAAATTTTTAACCCGGAGAAAACTTGCGTTTCTATTCCAGTAGGTTGATGTTTGAATGGTTCCGGCTGACATATTCAGACTTGTTACCTTGGGGTATTCGGCATTGCGATCAGGGTTAGCTTCAGTCCACCGGTTATCGGCTTGCCATTGCTGAATTTGCCCACCGTTGTAAAATGCAAAGGCCTGATAAGAACCCATTTGTTTTTCAAATCCGCCGAGACCGTGTAGCAATAATGAAAAATCAAATCCATTATAATCAGCAGTAATTGTAGCTCCAAAAGAATATTTCGGGAATGTAGTCCCAATCACTTTTCGATCGTATGTGGCATCTACCTGACCATCCGGAATGCCATCAGGCCCGCTGATATCTTTATAACGGACTAAACCAGGCTGCGCTGAATAAGGCTGTGTCGAGTAACTTGCTACATCATCAGCATCCACAAACAAACCATCGGCCTCATAACCATAAATGGCATTTAATGGTTGCCCAACAAAAAGTCCTTTGCCTATATCCTTTTGAACACTGGCAATTTTAGTCACTTCATTTTTTATGTAAGAGAAATTAGGCACTACTCCTATATTAAAACCACCAATAGATGCTTGGTAATTTAGGAGAACTTCAAATCCCGTATTTTTCACTTCTCCGGCATTCACCTCTGATGGATCTAAACCAAGGACTTGCGAAACAGAGATCTTGTACAGGATATCCGAAGTAGTTTTGCTGAAATAATCGAACACCATACTTAGTTTACCTTCAAAAACTGACAGTTCAAGTCCAACATCAGTTACTTGTGTTGATTCCCACGTAATATCTTCATTGGCCAATGTGGTTAGCTTTGCTCCCGAGGCAAGATTTCCTCCAAAGGAATAATTCTGACCTAACCTCAATACATTTTGATAAGGGTAATTTCCAATGTTTTGGTTTCCTAATTTACCCCATGAAGCACGAAGTTTGAGGTTATCGATCCATGCTATATTGTTTTTAATAAAGGATTCCTCTGATATACGCCATCCTGCAGAAAATGAAGGAAACAAACCCCATCTGCCTTTTTTGGGAAAGCGGGAAGTTCCATCATAGCGGGTATTTGCTTCAAAAAGATATTTTCCAGCAAAGTCATAATTTAACCGCCCGAAATAAGATCGCAAGGCAGATTCAGCCCCGGAACCAGTGGCTGACATTCCAGTGGCTGAACCAGCATTCAATTCATACAATGAATTATTAGGAAAATCTTTCCGATATCCTGTAGTCCAATTTTCCTGATATGCTTCCTGTGAAAACCCAGCCAAAACAGCAAAATTATGATTGCCTAATGTTTTGGTATACTGAAGCAGCGACTGCAACGTGAGTAATGAATTATCCCCTGAACTTACATTTAAGTTGTTGGGGCCAACTGTTTTATTTGGGTTAAAAATGAAACTTGAAGCAAAGCTATTATCAGTCCAATTGTAGTATTTATACCCAGCCTTTCCACTTAATGTCAGACCTTTAAGTATTTCCCATGAAAGTTCGGTCCCTCCCAAAAAATATTTATTCTTTCTATTGACAAATGATTCACTGTCCAACCAAGCCTCGGGGGAATAATTATCTTGATATCCATAAGTGCCATCTGATTTTTTGCCTGCAAATATCGAAGGTTCGCGAACTGCAAAAGCTATCATGTGCATCATTTCCCCGTCATAATGACGCGGCTCATCTGTAGCTGCGCTATTTCCGCTTAAATTAACTTTAAGGTTTAGGTTATCTTTTATTTTGCTGTCAAAATTTAAGAGTAAATTATACTTGTCATACTTGTTTTCAGTTACTATTCCGTCCTGATGCAGGTACCCCAATGAAAAGAGGTAAGAATTTTTCTCATCGCCACCCATAAAACTCAAATTGTGATTGGTTTGAAACCCTGACCCAGAGGTTAGCAAATTTTTAAGGTGAGGTACATTGGGGTAATTATCGGGGTCGGAACCAGATTTGAATTTGACAATCTCTTCATCGGTATAACTTTTCCCCTGACCCATATTGACATTGGCTTCATTTTTTAATTCGGCGTATTCACTTGATTCAAGGAATTGCGGCAGTTCAGTTACTTTTTGCCAGCCTACATAGCTATTGTAGCTAACCTGGAGTTTCCCATTTTGCCCACGTTTGGTTTCAATTAGGATTACCCCATTTGCTGCCCGGGTTCCATAAATAGATGCTGAAGCTGCATCTTTTAATATTGAAATGCTTTTTATGTTGTTTGGGTCAACATCGTTCATTGATGAAGCCAACCCATCAATCAGTACCAATGGACCTGTACCGGCAGCCGAGAATGTTCCTATGCCCCGAATAGTAATGGAAGACCCATCATTACCGGGTCGTCCTGAACCTTGGGAAACAGTTACTCCGCTTGCTAACCCGGCTAGTGCCTGCGATGCTTGTGTTATCGGCCTGTTCTCCAGTTCCGTTGACGATACGCTTGATACGGACCCGGTAAGGTTTACCTTTTTTTGCGTACCATATCCTACCACCACAACTTCCTGTAATGATTTGATATCTGGTTGGAGTGTTACGTTTACTTCATTTTGGTTACCCAGCGCAAGCTCCTGTGTGGTATAACCAATGAATGAAAAAACAAGTATTGAATTTTCATCTGGCACTGTTAAAGTGTAAAGCCCATCCGAATTAGTAGTCGTACCCATGGTGGTTCCTTTTACCAAAACATTTACTCCTGGCAGGGGAGTATTTAACTCATCAGTAACCTTTCCCGTAATGGTAACGGCAAAAACTTCATTCGAACCTGATGGTACGAGCACGCTCTCCTCCAGCTCCACTTCATCATTCCCGTTTTGCTTTGACAAAATGATCTGATTTCCATCTACTTCATAGGTAATAACCAATGGGCCAAGAATTTTCCTCAACACAAGCGCAAGGCTCTCGTTGAAAGTTTGCAACGTGATTTTTTCCTTGGGAGGGATCAGTTGAGATTGGTACACAAAACTTGCTCCGGTAGCTTTCTCAATTTTTAAAAGTGCTTTGCGTAGCGGCATATCCTTGCAATCCAATGTCACTTTCTTTTCAAGGATTTGTGCAGAAAGATCTTTGGCATATCCCAAACTGATAAGACTGCCAAGGAGAATAATCTGAAGGAATGAAACGCGCATAAAGAGCCTTACAAATGCCTTGATTTGTAGTTGTTTTTTCATAGTTTTAAATGTTTGTCTTAAGGTATCTACTAAGAGACAATGCCTCCCTGACATCTTGCCGGATGTAATATATTCGGAGAGGCTTATGAACCGATGGTGTTCTAAACATCATCGGTTTTTATTTACAGGATCTTGTATCTTCTCATAGATAAGGGTTTAGTTTGAACAGCCTATTCCGGAAATAATAATATGAGCATCCAGGATTTGATACTCCGCTTTTATTGCTTTACAAATTATTCTGAGTTTATCGTAGAGTGACGAAACACTACTCAATGACGCATTGAGGTAACACCCCGAGAAAGTTTCCTCCTCATAGACGATATCGACGCCATAAGCTTCTTCCAGGAGAGAGAATACGTCTTTAATATGTGCATCAGTAAATTGAAAATCGTTTTTCAAAACTGAAGGACCAAGCAGTGCGGGTTCCTCCACCAGCGATTTGATTAAATGAGCTTCGTGCCGCTCAAAGATGACCTGTTGGTTAGGTAAGAGCACTGTTCCCTCTGAGGCTACATGATCTATTCCTTTTATTTCAGGATTAGTAAAAACTGAAACTTTACCACTTCTGACAGAGACCAGAATATTTTTTTCGCTTTTGTAAGCTCTCACATTAAAACTTGTCCCCAATACCTGTGTGGTGAGCGCATTTGTTTTAACAAAAAATGGCTTTTTTGGGTCCTTTACAACTTTAAAAAATGCCTCTCCCGACAAATGCACTTCGCGCTGGTCGCCACTAAAAGATTCAGGATAATAGAGGACGGACTTAGGCTGAAGCGTTACCGTGCTTCCATCATGCAACACGAGTATGTTAGCTTTTTGGCCATCGTTACGATATTGTACAAGATCTTTTTTTAAAGAAATGAAATCATCGTCACCGGCCTTGTCCTTTGAAGCGCTCTGAAAAAAGTATACAAAAGCTATTGATATCAACGTGATCGTTGCGGCGACACTGTACCACGATAACCAAACCGACCCTCTTTTCTTCTTTTGCTCTAATTCTGTAATTTCAATCTCGACAATGGAGTGATCTATTCGATCCCATAGGAGACGTTGGTGCTGTTCGGGGATAATGAATTGCTTCTCTTCTTCTACTGTAAGAATTAGGCGCTTTGCCTCTTCAACTATTTCCCGTTTTTCCGGATTGCGAAGCAACCAATCGCGCCAATACGTATCTGTTGACTCGTCTTCTCCAGTATTTTTCACCCATTTTAGGAAGTGGTCATCCTGAACAAAATCTATCGCCTGAAAATCTTTATATTTCTCCATGAGGATTCTTCCTAAGTCTATGTATCCAGCCTTTCACTAAACCGTTCTATTCCTAAGGAGAATAAAAGTCTATTTTTAACTCACTTGTTATGATTTTTATTTTTCGGATGAGCCAAAGGATCAAACTTTATGAGATTTATGGCGCGATCTATTATGAGCTGAATCGCATTCCACCTCGTATCCGCGTGAATGAATTTTTTGAAAAGTAAAGGAATGTTATTCCTGTAAAACAAATTCAACAGGTAAGATGAATTTGTTTAAATGAAAGGTGAGGAAAGGAGGAGAATAGAGACCACGAGTTTTGAAAACTTTTTAAGCTGTTCCAAACCTCGTTGTATAAGATTTCTTACCGATTGCTCATTCATTTCCATCAATGCGCTTATTTCCGGGTAACTCAAATTGTCGTAAAATTTAAGCACAATTGCTTCATACTGTCGTGGAGAAAGGTTGTTAAGATTTATTTTTAGCCTCATGAGCTGTTCGTCCTTAACTTCCGTTTCAATGAGATTTGTTTCTCGTGACGGTATGGCAAAATGTAACTCATCGAAATCAAGACCATGACAATGCGGTATATCCTGATGATGTTTAAGAATCTTTCGACGCATAGAAACATACAGGTAAAATCGGACGGAATCAGCAGGAGACAAATTTTTGTGATAACGCCAGATGTCTACAAATACATCATGGATAGCATCCTGAACGACCATCTTGTTCTGACATATCTTGTTCCCGTAGTTATAAAGAATCTTAACATATCGGTCATAAATCTGCGCCAGCGCGTTTCTGTCACCACTGACTACGCAGTTCCAAAGTTGAGTGTCTTCCAGTACGTCTTGGGAATTACGTATTATCATTAATCAAATATTATACTAAACGGACTTCGTTTGTCTCATAAATGTATGATTTCAAACGATTTCTAAAAAGATTATTAGAAAATTTAAATTATTTCAAGGAAAGAAATAACGCATACAGATATTGATAACGGTAAATGTAACCGAAGCATAGTTTTACTTTTTATTTATATAAAATAAGCTGCCCATATCTCGACAGCTTATTTTAATGTTGATTGTACTCTTAATTAATACAATGGATTTTGGACAAGTAAATTGTTTCGATTTAATTCATCCAATGGTATTGGTAAAAAATAAACCTTGTTCAGCCACGCTCTATCATGTGCTTTTACTACCTCATAAGCAGGGATAGTTGATGTTGTATTATTTGGAAGAAGGGGATAAGTGACTTTAACGCCAAGGCTATTCGTCATAGTACTTGGCGCAATCATCCATCTTCTGATATCGAAATATCTTTGATCTTCAAAAGCCAATTCTACTCTTCGCTCACGTCGGATCAGTTGTCGCAATTCATCGCCGGATGCAGCATCAATTGCAATTACAGGCATGTTTACACGTTGACGGATATCCTTAATAATTTGTTTTGCTTCAGCTTCCAATCCAAGTTCGTGACAGGCTTCTGCATAATTTAATAAGACCTCGCTATATCGAATAAATCTCCAGGGAATTTCCTGAACCGCAAATTTCGCATCTACGGACGGATCAAGAAATTTTCTAAGATAGTAACCAGTATAGGTACCATTCCAATCTTCAAAAGGACCTTGACGAGTATCCAATCCCGGCTTTATAACTTTCGTGTTGGTTGAGGCATTCCATTGTTCATAAAAACCAGTTTGAATTCTGCCAACCGGATCAGCATTTTGCGCCTCTGAAGGGCGTGGTCTCCATTTTGCCCCGTCGTAAAGAATCGTTGCGTAAAAGCGGGGATCCCTATTCTTATATGGGTTTGCCGCGTGAACTGGATTGTTCCAGTTGAAAGGAGTTCCATCATTCATTTCGTAAGCGTCCACCTGCTGTTGCAACGGTGTATTGCTTCCCCATCCACGGTAACCGTTAGGTGTATTGTATAGCCCTGGGTTGTAGCCATCCCAGTTACTTGTGGATTTTGCAATAAAGTATCGAAGGAAAATATCTTCAGAGTTTCCTTTTGAAATAAATATTTCAGAATAGTTTTGCGCTGCGGATGCCGAGTCAGTTGCTTGTCCAGCTTTATACAATGAATATTCATTTAAGTCCATCACTGCCTTGGCAGCATTCTTAGCGGCAGTATAAAGTGCATTCCGGTCACCTTGGTAACTAATGAACTCAGGATTGGAATAACCTCCCGCCCATGAAGTAGTATGATAAAGTTCGCTTGCAGCATACAATAACACTCTGGATTTCAAAGCCAACGCTGCACCTTTTGTAGCACGGCCTTTCTCTGATGCTGCTGAATTATAGTTTAAAGGCAACAAGGCAGCAGCGGCATCACATTCACTTACAATAAAGTCAATACATTCTTTAAACGTGTTTCGGGGGATTAGGAAATCATCATCTAATTTAAAAGCTTTATCAATTATAGGAACACCACCATTCAAGAACACTAAAGTATGATAGACGTATGCTCTAAGAAAATGAACTTCCCCTTTCAACCGATTTTGAAAATCAACATCCTCAAATGTGTTTTTATCTATATTATCAAAAAAGACGTTGGTAGCACGAATGGTTTTATAACTTAATTCCCAATTCATCAAGCGAAATCGGTTAGCTGTCCAATGGCTGGTTTTAAATATGGTTGCCATACTACTTGGATCTATGTTACCTTTTGTAAGATCCCACGAACCAAAGTCACCGTTATATTCCGATTCGTCGGTTACGGAAGAAAGCATGATATTGCTGTGACCATGGGGTATGTTACCATAAATATCATTGACAAAAGCTTCAATAAGGTTAGGATCTTTCCAAACGGATTCGTCACTGAATTTATCCAATGGCGCAACATCTAGAAAATCATCATTACAGGAAACTGTGCTTGCGAGAAAAAAGGCAGCGGTAAGTATATATATAGTTTTTCTAATTTTCATAATCGTAAAAGTTTAAAACGTTAACGTTAAACCAAAATTCAAAACTTTTTGCAAAGGATACCCCTGGCCACTGCCCGATCCCAATTCAGGATCAAAATCTTTCACATCAGGTGATATTGTAAAAAGATTCAAGCCACTTGCATATACTCTTAAAGCCTGGATTCCAAGTTTGCCTGTGAGACTTGATGGCAAATTGTAACCAAGCTGAATGTTTTTAAGCCGGACATAATCTGAATTTTGTAACCAAAAAGTGTTAGAGCGTTGTACCCAATATTCATTACCCCTGTTAAAAGTTCTAGGATAAGACGCATTAGGATTCTCTTCGGTCCAGCGATTATTGTAGAAATCCTTCAGGAAATTTCCAATTTCTCCCGATTCAGTGTTCAAATATCTAACCGCACCAAATGCTCCCTGGAATAATATGGATAAGTCAAATTGCTTGTATACTAAATCCAAACCGAAACCAGCTGTAAACCTGGGGATGTTTGTTTTTTCGCTTCTTACGCGGTCTTTATCGGAAATTTCTCCATCACCATTAACATCCTGGAAAATAATGTCCCCGGGCCTGGCATTTGGTAAATGAACAGAAGCATCAACTTGAGCCTGATCGCGGTAGATCCCTAGTGCCTGATAATAAGTGTCCTTTAAAGGGTCATTGTTATTGACATTGGGATCTTGTACCATAGGCCTACCGGTAGACCTTTGATATTCAGGAACGCCTGGAGATTCATCCCAATAGAGGACCTTATTTTTTTGATATCCGCCATTGACCGAAATATTATAACGAAAGTCATTTAACTGATCTCCATACCCCATGCTAAAATCGAATCCTCTATTTCTAACGGTACCGATATTCTCTCGTGGAAGTGAGAGGCCTGCAGATAATGGTACGGAAGCATTTCTTCTCCATAAAATATGGCTGCGTTTGTAATTAAAGTAGTCTGCCTCAAAAGTTAGTTTATTATTTAATAACCTTGCTTCAATTCCAACATTAGTTTGAGCGGCTTGCTCCCACGTCACATCCGTGTTAGGGCTAACATTCTCATACATTCGTTTATTTTCTTCATTAATATTAAAGATATATGTATAAGGGCCATTGTAACCACCGGGATAATAGCTGACCAGAGAATTAGGGGACGTTGGTTCGAGTGTGGTGTAAGTGGCTAGATATTGGAATTCGTCGATGCGGTCATTTCCAGTTTCACCATAAGAACCCCGGATCTTTAATTGATCAATAAATTTAATGTTGTCCTTCCAAAAATTCTCCTCAGAAATTCGCCATCCTAACGATATCCCTGGGAAAAATCCGTAACGACTGTTTGCCGGAAAGATGTAGGAACCATCGTAACGCCATACAAATTCCATTAAATACTTTTCAGAATAACTGTAATTAAGTCTTCCGAAGTAATTTAATCTTGCGCTCTGATAAGCACTTCCGGAATTATTTTGGTTCAGGTCTCCCCCTGCAAACAATTGATCAACTGATTCCGAGAGAAGGTATCTTCTAAAGGCATTGAATTTATCCCCCTTTCCTTTTCTCCGTTCCGAACCAACCATGATCTTTAGAGCATGTACATCGTTAAAAGCAACTTCATAATCTATTCTGCCATTCAAAAGGAAGTCCTGCTTGTCTTCCGAATCCTGCGTTAACCTTGCGTCATCAAATCCTACTTTGGCTTTTTCCGTAACTGGGTTACCTTGTCCATCCACTGCGCCTGTCCATGAATGTAAATACCACGGTTTCTCAAGGCGTTTACGGAATCGGAAACCTTTATCAAGACTTGCGTTGGTTGTTATGGATAGCCCCTTTACCCAGGGAACCTTAATGTTAAGGTTAAAATTAGTTTGCATGATATACCACTTGTCGTGATCATAACCTGTTGCGTTAGTACTTACTACAACTGGATTATCTCCATACTCGATATCCGGACCGGGATCGCCATTGGGCCAATAGGCCGGAAGATTAGGCTTACCTCTCATAACCATCCTGAAAATAGAGCCTGCACTTCGTACGGGAAAATTCCTATCCTCCATGCGGCCTGCGATATCGAAGCCAATTTTTATTGCATCACTTATTTTGCCATCCAGGTTGCTTCGAAAATCGTATTGGCTATATTTTGTAGCGCTGTTTTTATAAAAGCCGTCCTGACTTTTTGCACCTGCTGATACAAAATACTTCAAGCCTTCGGTTCCTCCCGTTAGCTGAATATTACCATAATTCTGTCCTGACCATGGCTTCAGCGTCTCAGCAAACCAATCGGTATTTGGATGTGTCCAAGGGGAAGAGCCGTCTCTATATTTTTGAAGATCGTCTGCGCTATAAATAGGTGCATCACCTCTATATTGTGCTATTTCATTTTGCAAAGTGGCATATTCGGCCGCATCAGCCATTTCGGGTACCCGAGTGGGTTTTCCATACCCTTGATTCAGATTGATTGAAATTTCTGGTTTCCCAACCTTACCTCTTTTAGTGGTAATTAATATTACACCGTTTGCAGCCTGCGCGCCGTAAATAGCAGCAGAAGCATCTTTCAAAACAGTCATTGTTTCGATACTATTGGGATCAAGTCGTTCTAAGGAGCGTCCAGGAATACCATCAACAACAACCAGGGGATCATTATTTCCTAACGAATTTACCCCACGGATCCGGATGGTAGAACCATCATAGCCGGGTTCGCTGCTAGGTGTTACTGTACTTACTCCAGCAATCCTTCCTACAAGACTATTGCTTACGTTGGTTGCAGGTGATTGTCTAATTAAATCTCCCTTTACAGTGGAGACCGACCCGGTCAGTGTTTCTCTCTTCTGTTCCCCATAGCCAACCACAACAACTTCACTTAATGTTGTGAGGTCAGACACGAGAGTTACATCAATGGTAGAACGATTTCCAACTGTAATTTCCTGAGAGGTATAGCCGATAAAAGAAATTACCAATACATCCTCACTTGATGCCGTTAGAGAAAAACTTCCTTCGGTATCGGTCGTAGTTCCCGTTGTCGTGCCTTTGATCAAGACGTTTGCACCTGGAACTGAGGCCCCGGTGTCATCTTTAACTTTCCCTGTAATTAAGCTAGTTTGTGCTTGCACTGCAAAATCTGCGAGCAAGAGCATAAATACTGTAATAACTACATTCCTGTAATTTTTTCCCATATAATATTTGGTTTAGGTGGTTAGGCATATCTGACTACAAAATCTCCTGAATGGATTAGATGGCTTCATTCGCTGGATTTAAACTCAAATATGATACTCCCGCTTTTCGATGTTAAGAGGAATAAGTGGTTAACAGAGGCAACTCGGTTAAACCTAATTCATACGGCACTTAACGATTGAGCAAAC